>DATCKI010000267.1:0-9654 GCA_036562365.1 Bacteroidia bacterium
CGCTAAAGTTTCGCCCCAATAACCTAATTCTTTTTTTCTCATAGAAATAAGTTAAAGAAAAGGCAAAAAATACAAGAGGCTCACCCAAAAAAGGAAGAGCCTCAAGAACACAGATAATTATATTTCAATCACTTATAATAAGTGAATGGTATTATTTTTTTAGTAAAACATACCGGCAATAGTAGCGGTCATTAAACAAGCCAAGGAACCACCGATCATAGCTCTAAATCCTAAAGCAGCAAGGTCGGCACGTTTAGATGGTGCTAAAGCTCCAATTCCACCAATTTGAATACCTATAGATGCAAAGTTAGAGAATCCACAAAGGACATAAGTACTCATGATTAAAGATTTTTCATAGGTAAAGCCAGTAGCATTTTTGATTTTACCCATTTGGGTATAAGCATAAAATTCGTTTATAGCTGTTTTCTCGCCTAACAATTGGCCAACAACTAACATATCGTCGGAAGGGACACCGATTAACCAAGCAATAGGAGAACAAATATAACCTAAGATAGATTGAAGGTTAAGCCCATCATAACTTCCACCAGAAAGCGAAGCTATATAAGCATTAATAGATTTTTCGCCTAATGGAATATTTCCTAAACCACTTTGCAGGATATAATTTAAGAAAGCGACTAAAGCTGTAAATACAAGTAGCATAGCACCTACGTTTACGGCTAATTTAAGACCGTCTGTAGTACCATTACTAATAGCATCAAGGAAGTTTGAGCCAATTTTTTCTTTACTTACTTGTAAATTTTCAGCGAAGGGTTCAGTTTCAGGTACTATGATTTTAGAGACCACAATAGCAGCTGGGGCGCTCATTACAGAAGCTGAGAGTAAGTGAATAGCGAAGAAAATTTCTTGCGATTTAATTCCACCTCCTAAGAATCCAATATAAGCAGCTAATACACCACCGGCGATAGTAGCCATACCACCACTCATAAGACACATAATCTCGGAGCGGGTCATTTTCTCGATATAAGGTTTAATAAGTAAAGGAGCTTCGGTTTGCCCTAAGAATATATTTCCTGATGCAGCTAAGGCTTCGGCGCCACTTAACTTCATTGTTTTTTTCAAAACCCAAGCCAAAGCATAAACAATTTTTTGAAGTATTCCTAGGTAAAAGAGTACACTAGTAAGAGCACTAAAGAAAATTACCGTAGGTAAAACCTTAATTGCAAAAGTTGCCAAAGCAGGGTCAACAAGAGTTTGACCAGAAGCAAAAGTTCCGAATAAGAAATTCACACCTGCATCAGAGAAGCTAATAACTTTTGAGAAGCAACGAGCTACAAATTCGAATGCAGTTCTAATCCAAGATAAAAAACCTAATTTTAAAGGATTTAAAATTAAAAAGCCAATAGTTATTTGTACAAGAATACCAGTTGCAACAAGCTTCCAATTTATTCGAGATCTATTTATAGAAAATAAAAATGCGATAATTACACAACTCAATAATCCTAATAAACCTCTCGCAAAGCTATTTAAATCTGGACCAGTACTTGGATTTACAAACCCATAAGCAACGGCATTTGATGATGCTACTTCTTGCGAAATAGGTTGAGATAGAGGCAAAGAATCAATAACAGAACTAACAAAGGTTGAATCTTGTGCGTATCCAGTGCTTACTGTACCTATAGCCAAAAGTGCAATAAGCAATTTCTTATTAAAAATCATCAGAGAAGTATTAGGAATTTTTACGTTTATCGATTTCACGTTGGATTTTTGAAGCTCTCTCATATGCCTCTTCTCCAATCGCTTTTTGTAATTCTTTTTCTAGTTCTACGTTCGACATAGACTCGAATTCATCGGTACGATTTTGGTCTTTGGTTAACTCAATTATTGGATCATCATCATCGCTTTCCAATTCCGTTTCAATTTGTAATTCATCATCATCATTCATTACAATTCCTGCCGATGATAAAATAAATTCGTAGGTATAAATTGGACATTCAAAACGTAAAGCCATTGCAACGGCATCAGAGGTACGGCATTCAAGCTCAACCACTTTTAATCCGTCGTCGCAAATCATTTTAGCATGGAAAGTAGATTCTCTAAAATCGTAAATGATAACTTCAGTTACTCGAATTCCAAAACTATCTACCACCATTTGTAATAAGTCGTGCGTTAGAGGCCTTGGAACGGTCATGTTTTCCAACTTAATGGCAATAGCCTGAGCTTCTAATCCTCCAATTATGATAGGTAATCTGCGATTCCCGCCCTTCTCCTTTAACACCAATGCGTAAGCGCCAGAATGTATCGAACTATAATTCAGTCCAATAACTTCTACGGGAACCTTTCGCTTAGCCATATTACGTAAAATTTAATTGAGATTAATTTCCTACAAAAGTAACATTTCTCGCTAATTACAAAAATTTTAAAATGCCTCTCGAGCTCGTATAAGCCCATATTTATAAGTTTTTAAAGCTCTATCTCGAGTTAACAACAATTCTTTCAAGAGTTTATCTTTATCGAAAAATACGGATTCTGGACTGAATTTTTGGACATAATCTCCTTTAGAATCGAATTTTTTCATTTGTTCCAGTGGGTTAAATACTCTAAAATATGGAGCCGCATCACACCCACTTCCAGCAGCCCATTGCCAATTACCTACATTCGAAGCTTGCTCATAATCCATCAATTTTTCAGCAAAATAAGCCTCTCCCCATGTCCAATGAATCAATAAATTCTTAGTTAAATATGAGGCTACTATCATTCGAACTCTATTATGCATATACCCCGTTTGATTCAATTGCTTCATACCTGCATCTACAATTGGTACCCCTGTTTCTCCCCTACACCATTTCTTAAAATCGGATTCGTCATTTCTCCACTCAATCAAGTCGTATTCAGGTTTAAATGAAGTATTAATAGTTTGAGGAAAATGATATAAGATTTGCATAAAAAATTCTCTCCAAATCAATTCCTTTAAATAGGTTTGATTCCATTTATTTGCAGCCAATACCAATTTTCGTATACTTATTAAACCAAAACGCAAAGCCACTCCTAACCTACTTGTTCCTTCATCTAAACTCAGATTATCTCTCGTTTCTTCATAATGTTTTATACAGTTCTCGGTCCAATTTGTTTCAATATTAGGATATACAACCTTTAGAAAACCTATTTCTTTCAAACTTGGCATAGGCAAAGGCTTATCAACTTTATTCAGGTTTAGTGAAAAATCGAAATTATCATGAAACTGTAGATTCAATTTTTCAAACTCTAGTAACCATTTCTTAGAATAAGGAGTAAAAACCGTATACACTTGGTTTTGTTTGTTTAGAATTTCATTTTCTTCGAAAATAACTTGATCTTTAAAACAAAATATTTGCGCCCCATTTTCTTCGACTATTTTTTGAATAGCAGAATCTCTTTCTCTTGCTAATGGTTCATAATCTTTATTGAAATAGAGAGAATCCCCTTCTTTTAAAACTTCACTCCAAATGTCGGTGGGATTACCAATATAAATTCTTAAGTCACTATTTAAATCAACCAACTGAGCTTTTAATTCAGCAATTTTATCGTAGATAAAACTGACTCTTTTATCCTTTTTAGATGGTAGTTTAGAAAGGATCGAAGTATCAAAAATAAAGACACATTGAACATCCTGCCCATTTTTGAGAGCCTCTAAAAGACCTATATTATCATCTAATCTCAGGTCGCGTCTAAACCAAAAATAATCCATAATAATTGTACGAATTTAGTATTTTTACTGCATGAAATCATCCATTATTATTTGGCACAATAACCGTTGTGGAAAAAGCAGAGAGGCTGTAAAATATTTAGAAGATAAAGGTTTAAATTTTGAGCAACGTTTATATATGACTGAATTGCCTACTAAGGCTGAGTTAAAAGATGTTTTAAAGAAATTAGGCATTCCAGCATCGGAATGGGTTCGTAAGAAAGAAGCCATTTACAAAGAATTATTTGCTGGTAAAACTCCAACGGAGGATGAAATAATAGATGCCATGCTTGCGCATCCTCAATTAATAGAGCGTCCGGTTATCGTAAAAGGTAATAAAGCTATTATAGCTCGCCCGGCTAGCGAAATGGACAAAATTTTAGGCTAAAATTTGTTCAATGGCAGCCATTACCCTAGAGGCTTTTATGCTTTTTGCACAGCTGAAATGTTGCAGTGGACATGCTTTTAATCCGTGATTATTACAAGGTCTACAATCCAAATTTTCTTCTGTTTGCAGTATGATGGTTTTATCGGCATCGGCAGTAAATCCGAACTGAGTGGTGGTACTACAAAAGATTTGGACGGTTGGGGTATTTACTGCAGTTGCTAAATGAGCGGGTGCGCTGTCGTTACAAACAATAGCTTGGGCATTTTTAATAATTCCAGCAGATTCTAACAACTTATATTTTCCGCAAGTATTAATAACATTCACTCCAATTCCCTTTTCTATCCTTTCACAAAGCTCTACATCAGCGGGTCCACCCAATAAAACTATTTTGTATTTAGATTGAAGTAAATTTCCTAATTCAATCCAATATTCCTCAGGCCATTGCTTCGTAAACCAAACCGAAGCCGGAGCTAAAACGATATAAGGTTCATCAGAAATTTTAATTTCTGGTGGATATAATTTGGGCTTTTTGAATATACCTGCAAACTCTTGAATTAACTGGTAATTACGTAAAGTTTCGTGCAATCCGATTTTAAACTCATGTTTAATTTTCTTAGTAAAGAAGTTTGACCAGGGATTTTTATCGAAGCCTATACTTATTTTAGGGCCTGAGAGCAAGGTGATGGCCCCAGTCATAAAAAATCGTTGAACATTTACAATAAGATCGAATTTCTCATTTCTAAAAGCACGGATAAGGGATAAAGCCGATTTAAATTTGATAGATTTATCCCAAATCCAAAGTTTATCAAGAAAAGGATGATTCATAAACAAACTTTCATTTCCCTTACGAAGTAAGAAATGAATTTGTGCATTAGGAATACTAGCGTGCAAGCTTTCGATAAGAGAGCTAGCGAGAATAGTATCTCCTGGAAAAGAAGTTTGTATGATTAAAACTTTCAATTAAACAGCAACATTATGTTCTCTTAAAGCGTCGTTAAGAGAGGTTTTAAGATCAGTACTTTCTTTACGTTTACCAATAATAAGTGCGCAAGGGACTTGGTATTCGCCGGCAGCAAATTTCTTTGTATAAGAACCAGGAATCACCACACTTCTTTCTGGAACAAAACCTTTATATTCAACAGGGTTATCACCAGTTACATCAATAATTTTAGTACTACCAGTGATAACAACATTAGCCCCAAGCACAGCTTCTTTTTCGATATGAGCACCTTCCACAACAATGCATCGAGAGCCGATAAAACAATCGTCCTCAATAATTACCGGCGCGGCTTGAACAGGTTCTAAAACGCCTCCAATTCCAACTCCACCTGACAGGTGAACATTTTTTCCAATTTGGGCACAAGAGCCAACAGTAGCCCAAGTATCGACCATAGTACCTGAATCCACATAAGCTCCAATATTTACATAACTAGGCATTAAAATAGTACCAGCTGCAATAAAAGCTCCATAACGAGCCACTGCATGAGGGACCACGCGTACGCCTAATTCAGCATAATTGCTTTTCAATTTCATTTTATCGTGAAATTCGAATGGGCCTGCTTTAATAGTTTCCATTTTTTGAATTGGGAAGTACAGAATTACAGCCTTTTTAACCCAATCATTAACTTTCCAACCATTTTCGGTAGGTTCAGCAACACGTAATTGACCTTTATCTAGTTTTTCAATTACAGTTCTAATGGCTGCCTGAGTTTCAACCTCTTGTAGTAGACTTCTATCTTCCCAAGCTTTTTCAATTAAAGCAGTTAAATCGTTATTCATAAATTTCACTTGTATTTAGTTTAAAAACGATATTGGCTAAAGATTTTGTTTGATCTATATGCCAACGTTCATCTTGTTTTCTTTCTTCAAATAATTTTTCAATTTCTTCTTCTGGTAAACCTTTCCAAATATAGCGAGCATAGAATCTTTCACGATACAATTCTTCATCCATATCGCAATAGATTTTAACTTTAGCTACATTCATTATAGGTTTACAAGCTAAGGCTGGTACACCTTCAATAATTACAATTTGGCTATTTCCTTTTCCAATCGAAACATGGCCTTTATGAGTACGAGTTAAACGATCGTATTTAGGAATAGAAATAATTTCTCCGTCTAGAAAAGCTTGCAATTCATCTTCCATTTCATCTAGTCTAAAACGGTCGAATACTGTTTCATTTTCAGCTCTTAGATGAGCGGGTTTAATCCAATAATCGAGATGAACCAAGCAAGTTGACATTCCCATTTTAGAGAATTTTTGTTTAATAGAAGCTGCCACAGTACTTTTTCCAGCCCCACTATTACCACCCACTACAATAAAGAATGGTTTATCTTGATTTTCGATTTTATATTTTTCGTATAGGAATTCGAAAAGTCCTTGACATGGGTCGTTCACAATAAAATCTACTGCATCAAAAACATTATCAAAGAAGAAATCTGGTTTTTCGGTACTATCTTCCATACCATTTCCGGTACGCACAGCAACTGGAGTTACACCTGCAGCTTTTGCAGCCATCATATCACGTCCGCTATCTCCTATCATCCAAGATTCAGAAAGATTGATACAAAACTCTCTAGCTGCTTTTAAGATCATTCCAGGTTTAGGTTTGCGGCATTCGCAGTCTATTTTAAGGGCGGGATTTTCTTCTGGAAAACCTTTATCAGGGTGGTGCGGACAATAGTAAATCGCATCTAATTTAGCTCCTTCTTCGCCCAATAACCATTCCATTTTATTATGAATTTGGCGAAGCCCCTCTTCGGTATACAAATTTCGTGCAATTCCACTTTGATTAGTAATAACAATGGAAGCGTAATCGCTTTTATTTGCAAGTTTTACAGCTTTAGCCGTGAAAGGATATAGCATCATTTCATCTGGATTTTTCACAAATCCTGGGTCTAAATTCAGTACTCCATCGCGGTCGAAAAAGATAGCTTTTTGAGGGGTTTTATAACTAGCTCGCTCCCATCTTCCAGAGGCCATTACCTCTTCCACTTCTTTAACACGTTGAGGTGTGCCCATGTCTTTAATGTATTCAATGGTATTATATGCAAACATAGGAACTTTGCCTACCATATTAGGGAATACATCCTTCCCAAAGTCGCTAGGTTTATCATTCGGAATAAAATCGAATACAGATGGATTTAAAATATAAACCGCAGCATTGACTAAATTCCTAAAATAAACTCCTGTTTTATGGGGCTTAGGAAAGAAAGAAATAATTCTATTTTGGGCATCACAATCGATTAAATCGGAATCGTATGGATGGTCATTTGGATGAACAGCAAGTGTAGCCTTAGAATGATTAGAACGATGAAAGCGAATAAAACGATGTAGATCCATTTGCATAGCAACATCGGCATAGAGAACTAGGAAGTCGTCGTTAAAAAACTCTTTGGCATTTAAAACGGCGCCAGCAGTACCTTTAGGTTCTTTTTCTACGCTAAAGCTAAAATTCAATCCCCACTTAGAACCATCACCGCAAAAATCCATAATTTCTTGAGCGCCATAACCTAATAAAAGCACAACCTCGCGTATACCAAATTGAGAAAGAAGTTCAAATTGATATTCGATAATAGGCTTATTATTAATCAAAACCAAAGGTTTAGGCACCGAATAAGTGTCCTTTAACCTAGAGCCTTTACCCCCTGCTATGATCGCTGCTTTCATCATTATGCTACAAAAATACGCTTTTTAAGACGTAAAAATAGAGCAGTTCTGAACATTTAATCCACTTTTTTGAATAATATTCGCAGCTTTGAATAGCTTTGTATCTAAATTCTATGAAGGGTTTATATTCTATATCTGTACAAGCATATTTTGCAGGAATAAAACTTGCATCGCTATTTAACACCAAAGCACGCCTATGGGTTGAAGGTAGAGCATTAAAATCTTATCCTTCAGAATTTAAAAAAAATGGTAAATGCTATTGGTTTCATTGCGCATCTTTGGGCGAATTTGAACAAGCAAGACCCCTAATTGAAGCCATAAAAAAAAGAGAAGAATGTAGTATCATTTTAACTTTTTTCTCTCCATCTGGCTACGAAATTCGTAAGAATTATAGTTATGCCGACTGGGTTGGATACCTTCCGTACGATAATGAAAATGATTGTAAACGTTTTTTAGACATATTCAAACCTGACTTTGTATTCATAGTAAAATATGAATTCTGGTTTGTAATGTTGAAAGAAATTCAAGCACGCTCTATAAAGCTATACTTAATTTCAGGTCTATTCAGACCAAATCAACTTTTCTTTAAATCTTATGGTTCTTGGTTTAAAGACATACTTTCTAAATTCGATTATCTCTTTGTTCAAAATAAAGAAAGTTTAAAAATTTTAAATCAAAATGGCATTAAAAATGCTGAATTTTGTGGAGATACCAGATTAGACCGCGTGTTAGAAATCAAAGCTCAAACCCCTAAAAACCCTATCTTAGAAAACTTTAGTAAGGGCGAAAAGCTATTAATTTTTGGTTCTGTTTGGCCACAAGATCTACCAATTCTTAAACAAGTAATTAAAAACAATTCCGAAAAACGTATATTAATTGCACCACATAACTTACACGATGATTTTATTCAAGACTTATTGAATATTTCACCCAATGAGTCGCAACGATATACGAAGTATAATTCGGAACAGGAGTCTAGAATTTTAGTTTTAGACACCATGGGTATGCTTGCTTCTGCATACAGTTTGGGAGATATTGCTTATGTAGGTGGAGGATTTGGAAAAGCTGTACACAATACCATGGAACCAGCAGCATTTGGATTAGCTATTGTATTTGGACCCAAGTATACCAAATTCTATGAAGCTGTTCAATTAAAAGAGTTAGGTGCTGCAGTTTCTTTCCACTCAAAAGACGAATGTAGCAAATTTATTTTAGGCTTATTAAAAGATAAATCAGAAGTACATAAAATAGGAAAGGCGGCTGCAACATATGTAGAAACAAATGCTGGAGCCACCTCCAAAATTATTCATAAAGTATTTAGCGAATAAACTTGAAGTAATTACTTCCGCTATTCGATACTATATGAATGGTATATACACCTTTACGTAAATTTTCGACATTCAAGCTTATTAAGTTACTTGCATTAGTGTTATTCTCAGCCAAAATAAGCTTGCCTTGCATATCAATAATTCTTACAGAATTAATTCCTTCACCTTCTACATGCAAAAAGCTTTCGGTTGGATTGGGATATATTTTTATGGCTTCTTTCAATTTATCTTCAGGAAGAGAAACAAAGTCTTCACCTTCATGCACAGCAAATTGTCCTAACCAAAAACTTCCTCCTTTATAGCTTTTAGATCTAAAATTGAAATAAACTTTTTGATTAATAAAGGCTGTTGGAATTTGCACCACATGCCTTTTCCAATGTTCATTAGTAGAAGGCACAAATAATACAGGGGAAGTCTGGTCGTAGGTAGCGGCATTTTGCACCGTCATGGTATAAATTGAATTCGTAAATGAATTTTTGCAATCGCTTTCAATCATGAGTTCTACCGTATCTCTTTGGTTTGCTAATCTTTTATGGAAAGCCACCCAAAAAGAAACATAAACATTGTTGCTATTCGGAATTTGGATAGG
>DATCKI010000271.1:0-9176 GCA_036562365.1 Bacteroidia bacterium
GTACTACTATAATTACAATAGTTATAATTCTGCCCTTTTTCATGTATCTAGTTGTTTATGTATTATTTTATTTTTAAGTAAGTAGTTAATGTTCCTTTCGCTTTTTCATATTCTAACTCAGCAATTTTAACGTTAGTTACACTCGTTAAATAGTTATTGCGAGCTTGGTTATATGATGTTTCAGCATTAATCAAATCTGTCAATGTTGCTATACCTTTCTCGTATTGAAGAGTAGTTTGATCTAAAACTGATTGAGCTAATTCTAAATTCTCAAGATCGTTTACTAATGAAGTTTTATTACGCTCTAATTGGAACTTAGCATTCTTAAATTGCATTTCGAATTGAAGTTTATATAATTCTAAATTCGCTTGCTCTTTAAGTACGGTATATTTTTGTTGACGTATACGTGCATGACGCATTAATCCATCGAAAATTGGAATATTAATACGCAACCCAATTGCCGAGAAATCGGTAAAATTTTTCCACATATCACCAAAATCATCTCTTTGTCCTAATGCCCCATATCTTGCATAACCAGAAATTGTTGGTGCATAAGCGGCTTTAGCACGTTTAAGCTGGATATTTTGCAACCAAATAGAACGATTTAAAATATCATATTCTAAACGATTTGCTATATTGAAATCTGATCCAGTATTTGATGGTATATAATTAAATTGAATAGAGTCGCCAATTACAATATTTTCATTGGTAGGCATTCCCATACTCATTTTAAGTGCATTTATGGCAAGGTCATAACCCGACTCTGCAATAAAAATTTGCGACTTAACATTATTGTACTGAACTTTAATTCTATCATAATCTGTCTGACGCATTACCCCTTTTGCTAATTGAAGTTCAGCAACCTTCATAATGCGTTCAAGATTAATTAAACTAACTTGCAAAAGTTTAATTTGCTCTTTAGCAACCAGTACTTTTTGATAGTTAGAAGCAATGTCAAAAGTGACATCTTCTTTCGTTTTTTCTAGAATTTGTCTATTTAAATCAACACTAGGTTTATTTGCTGAATAACCCATTATATAGGTTAAATCGAATATTTTTTGGTCGAGTTGAATAGCTGCATTCGAAATCCATTTAGTACCGAAACGAACTTCGGTAGGATCTGGTCCAAAAATACCCCCAGGTATAATAGTAGCTTGTAATTTCAGGTTATAATCTAAACCTGCACTTGCATTAATTTGAGGTAAATAAGCAGCAATTCCTTCGTTTGCACGGGCGCGGGCAAATCCAACATCATGACCAGCCGCTTTAATAGATGGATGATTATTTAATCCATAATCTAAGCAAGCCTTTAAGTTGAAATCTGCATTTTGTGCAAATAACGCAGGAATACTACCGCTCAATACCAAGCCTAAAATGGCTGATTTACTTTTAACTATTGAGAACATTTCGCGTTGTCTTGTATTTTTTGTAAAACCTTGATTGTCGTTTCTAATTCTTTTTTGTCAATATTTTTAATGACTTCATTTTCGAATTTCAATACATATAATTGAATCTCATTCGCTAATTTTTTTCCAGCTTCAGTAGGGTGAACTTTATTCTTTCGTTTATCTACTTCAGATGGCTCTCTATACACTAATTGCTTGCGTTCTAATACATCGATACTTCTAAGGATTCCCGATTTATCTTTATCAAGAATATTGGCAATTTCTTGCTGACTGCAACCATCAATATGATAGCTTAACATCAATATTTGTAATTGCTCAACAGTGATATCAAAACCTGTATCAAACATTTGTTTATTTAAATATAAGAAGAGCATTTTGCTCGTCTTATTTAGATTATAAAAAAATGAATTTTCAAATTCTAACATGATACAACTTTCCTCTTCGAGGGGGCAAAGGTAGCACAAGTTGACATATCAACAATTAAATTGAAACAAATTTTGTGTTAACGAAATGTGAAAGACCAAACTTTCGTATAAAATCCATACATTTGCCCTCATTAACTAAGATTTATACAATGGAAGTGAAAACCGCAAGTAACTATAAGGTTAAAGATATTTCTTTAGCTGCATGGGGAAGAAGAGAAATCCAATTAGCTGAAGCTGAAATGCCAGGATTAATGGCTATTCGTGCAGAATATGGTCCTTCTAAACCTTTAGCTGGTGCACGAATCGCAGGATGTTTGCACATGACTATTCAAACAGCTGTTTTAATTGAAACTTTAGTTGAACTTGGAGCTGAAGTAACTTGGTCTTCTTGTAATATTTTCTCTACACAAGATCATGCTGCAGCAGCAATCGCAGCTGCTGGTATCCCAGTTTTTGCTTGGAAAGGAATGAATGAACAAGAATTTGACTGGTGTATTGAACAAACTTTATTCGCATTTAAAGATGGTAAACCTTTAAATATGATTCTTGACGACGGTGGGGACCTTACAAATATGGTATTCGACCGTTACCCAGAATTAGCTAAAGATATTAAAGGTCTTTCTGAAGAAACTACTACTGGAGTTCACCGCTTATATGAGCGTATGAAAAACGGTACTTTATTAGTTCCTGCAATCAACGTTAACGATTCAGTTACAAAATCTAAATTCGATAATAAATACGGTTGTAAAGAAAGTTTAGTAGATGCTATCCGTCGTGCTACCGACGTTATGATGGCTGGTAAAGTTGCTGTGGTTTGTGGTTATGGCGACGTAGGTAAAGGTTCTGCGGCTTCATTACGTGGTAGTGGCGCACGCGTTATCGTTACTGAAATTGACCCTATCTGCGCTCTTCAAGCTGCTATGGATGGTTATGAAGTGAAAAAATTAGAAAGCGTAATCGATAAAGTTGATATCGTTGTTACAGCAACTGGTAACAAATCTATCGTTCGTGCTGAGCATTTCTTAAAAATGAAAGATAAAACTATCGTTTGTAATATCGGTCACTTCGATAATGAAATCGATATGGCTTGGTTAAATGCAAACTTTGGTAATACTAAAGAAGAATTAAAACCTCAAGTTGATATTTACAACGTAAATGGTAAAGAAATTATTATTCTTGCTGAAGGTCGTCTTGTTAACTTAGGTTGTGCTATGGGGCACCCAAGCTTCGTAATGAGTAACAGTTTCTCAAACCAAACTTTAGCTCAAATTGAGTTATGGACAAATTCTGCTAACTACAAAAACGAAGTGTACGTTTTACCTAAACATTTAGATGAAAAAGTTGCTGCTTTACACTTACCTAAATTAGGAGTAGAACTTGAAGTTCTAACTCAAGAACAAGCAGACTACATCGGTGTTAAAGTAGAAGGGCCATTTAAACCAGAATACTACAGATATTAATCTACTTATTTTATACTAAAAAGCCGTCTCTTTAATTAGAGGCGGCTTTTTTAATGCTCTTGTGTCCTGTGTAAGTATTCCCTAACAAGGTCCTTGTTTTTCTATATCCACACCATAACAACTTGCTTCGCATGAATTACTGTATGTTTTGCCATCGCATCCACATACTGGTACATACTCATGAGTACACGCACAAGAAGTCGATCCTGAAGCCTTACACTTCTTCTTATTGCATGCCATAAAACTTAAACATGCAAATAAGCCTAAAATCACTACTTTCGATTTCATGCTCATTGGGTTGTTAACATTAATATTTTAGAAAAAACGTAAATACATATAATAAAAGTATATCAAATCCATTATTTTTATATTCGTGAACTAAGATTTAGATTTGAACTATGTCAGAAAATCAAGAAGATTTATTGTTTGAAGCATTTAAGCCAAAGGATTGGAACGAGATTAAAATATCAGATAGTTGGACTATCTTTAAAATAATGGGGGAATTCGTCGGTGGTTTCGAAAAACTATCGCGAATTGGTCCTTGTGTAAGTATTTTCGGAAGTGCACGTACTAAGCCTGATAGTCCTTACTATAAACTTGCTGTCGATATTGCTCTAAAACTTACCCAAGAAGGCTTCGGAATTATTAGCGGTGGTGGGCCAGGTATTATGGAAGCTGCTAATAAAGGTGCTAAATTAGGTAAAGGGAAAAGTGTGGGCCTCAATATCGATTT
The DNA here is from genome assembly GCA_036562365.1 of Bacteroidia bacterium. GTDB lineage: Bacteria > Bacteroidota > Bacteroidia > CAIKAF01 > CAIKAF01 > JACVCJ01. Next base: position 4,025 of record DATCKI010000271.1, read on the forward strand.
GCCTTTCGAACAATCTAGCAATCCATATATTGACCCAGATAAACTTTTAACCTTCGATTTTTTCTTCGTTCGTAAACTGATGTTTACTAAATACGCTCAAGGCTTTGTGGTATTGCCAGGCGGATTTGGAACTATGGACGAACTATTCGAAGCACTTACCTTAATTCAAACCTATAAAATTGGAAAATTCCCAATTGTTTTAGTAGGAAAGGATTTCTGGAGCGGACTTATTGACTGGATCCAAAAAGTTATGCTTGAAAAAGAAAAATATATCAGTCCAGAAGATATGTTCATCTTTAAAGTTGTCGATACTGCAGATGAAGCCGTTGACATTATTTCTGAGTTCTATTCTAAATACAAATTGAAACCGAACTTCTAATGAAATTTCGGGTTCTATTGTTCTCGTTTTTCCTTTCAGGAAAGCTAATTTACTCCCAATCTACCGATATAATGAAAACTATATTAGTAGAAGAAGGATATGCTTTGCCTACACCTCAATTAAAACTCCGTAAACCTATAATTCAAGCAGGAAGTGGTGTATTCTTTTATACAGGTGAAATGCGAGAAAGAAAGCAAATAGATAAATATATCAGACCTGGTTTTGCTGCTCAATTAGGAATAGAACAAAGATTTGCTAAACATTTTGGTATACAAATCAATGCCATATATGGCAACGTGATATCAACTGTTCATTCACCTACGAAATTTCAGAATTTTAAATCTACATTGCTGAGTGGTGATTTAAGATTTGCATTGAATTTCGAATTTTGGATGTCGAAGAAAACCTCGGTGGCTCCATTTCTAAATTTTGGAGCAGGATTTCTTCACTTCCAATCTAAAGCTAATTTAAAAGATATTAATGGGAACTACTATTTTCCGTGGTCTGATGGAACATTAAGACAATTTCCTGAGGGCGGAATAGATCCTAATCCAAGCATACTCGAAAACGATAATTTTTACGAAACTGATGTAACACCCAATAAGCGAAACAGTTTACAAATAATGGGTGAAATTGGATTAAGATTTAAAATCTTAAACTTCTGGGATTTTACTACAAGCTATACACATTTTAAACCATTTACAACCTTTACAAATTATAGTGGAAGTAATGACCACTATGGGTTTGTGAAAGTTGGAATACAATATTATTTCGGCCAAATTAACTTTAAGAAAAAAGGCGGAACCATTACCAATCCAACCGAATAAAACAAAGAAATTACAGATGAAATACGTTTTACTTCCACTCATTGCGGGACTTATAGGTTGGTTTACAAACTACATTGCGGTTTGGATGCTTTTTAATCCAAAGAATCCTATTAAAATACTAGGTATAACATTTCAAGGAATATTTCCTAAACGCCAGAAAATATTAGCAGAAAGAATAGGAAAATTAGTAGCAGAACAATTATTGCATAGTAGCGATTTAAAAGAAAAATTACTTAATGCTGAGACTGTTGGAAATATAACCGAAATGGTAGAGGATAAGATAGATGATTACTTACTAAACGTATTTCCTGAAAAATATCCTATTACCAGCATCTTTTTTGGAGCCAAACGAAAAGCTCAAATAAAGATGGATTTGTTAGATGAAGTTCAGCATGCTGTTCCTGAATTGCTAAACGCATATGCCGAGCAAATTGACGAAAAGATAGATATAGAAGCGATTGTAACCGAAAAAGTAGAAAATTTAAATTCCGACATGCTCGAAAAATTATTGAATAATATTTTAAAGAGTGAATTTAAATTTATAGAGTGGGTAGGAGCTATTTTAGGATTTTTGATAGGAATAGTACAAATATTAGTCTCTGAACTCCTTTAAAATTGGGCTAATATGCGGTTAAACGTTTATAAGCGTTTAGTTACCGACTAACTCATGTTCTCCAATGCAAATTTGTACTGTGTTAGACTTCAATCGACCGGAAAAACGAGTTTGTTAAATTTAAAATTAGTTAGAGAACATGAGTACATTTAAGAACAAAGTGATGCTGATTGGCCACGTAGGCATGGATCCGCAGTTAGTTGAAATTGGAGAGAACCGCAAACTTGTTAAATTCTCTTTAGCTACCAATGAGAGCTTTAGAAATAACAAGGGCGAATGGGAAAATGAAACCACATGGCACAATATTGTGGCGTGGGGAAAACTAGCGGAGACTTTGAGCACTAAATTGACAAAAGGTAGCGAATTGGCCCTCGAAGGTAAAATTAGAAATCGCGTTTATGAGGACAAAAACGGCACGAAGAGACACTTTACAGAGATTCAAATGTCAGATTACATTGCTTTGAGATTAAAACAATAATCATCTCTGTATTGGATTTTAAGCCCTGATTTTAGTCAGGGCTTTTTAATTTTTAAGACTTCTTTAGCTTTTGCATTGTTTGGAAATTGCGTTTCGCAAGCTATTTTTGTATATGAAAATTTTAATTGTAGGTGCCTCTGGATTAGTTGGTGGTAATTGCCTTACCTACTTCAAAAGCAAAGGTTGGGATTGTTTAGGAACTCATTTCGGATTCAAAACCGATCATACCTCATTCTTTGATACCCTCGACCTTGAGAATCCTCAAAACCCTGATTTCGAAACCTTTAAACCCGATTATATTTTAAACTGTGGAGCCTTAACACATGTAGATTACTGCGAAGAAAATCCACATGAAAGCGAACAAAAAACCTTAATCGCTCAACGTAATATCATCAAACTAGCTCAAAAACTAAATGCGAAACTTATCTATATAAGTACAGATTATGTTTTCGATGGTGAGAGCGGACCTTATTTAGAAGATGATATACAAAATCCACTTAGTGTTTATGGCAAACATAAACAATTGGCTGAGCAAGAAACACTAGCACATTCTTCACTTAATTTAGTTCTTCGTATAACCAATGTTTATGGAGATGAAATTAGAGGAAAAAATTTTGTAGCTAGAATCATTTCTCAAATTAAAAATGGAGATAAACTAAGCCTTAAATTACCTATAGATCAATTTGCAACCCCTGTTAATGCTAAAGACATTGCTAGAGCATTATATCTATTAATTAACGATAAAAAGAGTGGGGTTTATCATATTGCTTCAACCGACTATGTAAACAGGGTTCAACTAGCTCAAAAAGTTTTATCATATTATCCAGAAGCACATTACGATTTAATCGCAATTAAGACTTCAGAATTAAATCAACCTGCCAAAAGACCATTACTTGGTGGTTTAAAGAGCTATAAATTTTTACAAGAATATCCAACCTTTGTTTTTAGTAACCTTGATGATTATTTAAAAGAGAAAGTTCAGCAATAACATGAAGAATTTCATAGTACCCATTATATTTTTAAGCTTGCTCTTATTTTCAGAAATTTTCTGTTTCAGGGCTATACGACGTTTTTTTTCGAATAGAAATCAAAAATACGTTGTAGCAATATATTGGGCAATAACTTTGATAGAATTTGCTTTCTTTTTTATTACAAGAACTTGGGATAACCATCCTCGAAACATTGCCATAAATGTGCTCATTATAATTATTTCCATGAAATTATTTGCGGGCTTATCTGTTCTTGGTGCCGATATAACAAGAGCTATACGTTTCTTTTTTGAAAAGAAAGAAAATATTACTCCTCAAATTCGTGAGTCACGTCGAGATTTTGTGGGAAAATTAGCATTAGGGATGGCTGGAATTCCATTCATAAGCATGAATTATGGAATTTTCAAAACGGCATTTGCATTTAAGATTCATCGAGAATTACTAAAGTTCAATAATTTCCCCGCTGCATTTAATGGTTTGAAAATTGTTCAAATTTCGGATATACATACTGGAAGTTTGGTGAATGCTAATCAATTAAATAAAGCTATCGATTTAATATTAGCCGAAAAGCCAGATTTAATATTATTTACGGGAGATTTAGTAAACAACCGCACCGATGAAGCATATCCCTATAAAGAATCCTTCAAGCGTTTACAAGCACCTATGGGTGTTTATTCCGTGTTAGGGAATCATGATTATGGTGATTATGAAACTTGGGATACCCCTGAAAATAAAGCAAAGAACTTCCAAGACATGATTGATTTACATGCCGAATTAGGCTGGAAATTAATGATGAACGAAGCTCAAATTTTCGAAAAAGATGGAGAAAAATTTGCTCTTTTAGGTATAGAAAACTGGGGTAATAATTTACATTTCCCTAAATATGGAGTCTTAAGTAAAGCTTTAGAGGAAGCAGGTGATGCACCATTTAAGATTTTAATGTCGCACGACCCATCGCATTGGGATGCAGAAGTAAACGATGGTAAAACAGATATAGACCTAGCTTTGGCCGGACATACCCACGGTTTCCAATTTGGGGTCGAAATTCCTGGCTTCAGATGGAGTCCTTCCCAATACGCTTACAAACAATGGGCTGGTTTATATAAAAATAAAGAACAAGTTCTTTATGTAAATAGAGGCTTAGGCTGTATAGGTTATATGGGCCGAATTGGAATAAGACCAGAAATCACAGTTTTAGAGTTTACTCAAGCATAAATACCGTTCAATCAAATTATGCTACAGTTAATATCTATAGCCTAAAACAAAGGTTATTAGATTATTTTTTGCACGTAAATTTAGAGTACTAAAACTCTTTAACCATGATACAAAACTGTTTACAATGCGGCGAAAAATTACGCGGACGCTCTGATAAAAAGTTCTGCGACGACCAATGCAGAAATCAATTTAATAACGAAAGAGCTCGTATTAAAAATCCATGCATTTCCTATGTAAATTACCAATTAAAAAGGAATAGAAGCATATTAGAAATCCTTTTTAATGTGCATAAAGATGTAGAAATTCCCAAACGGCTACTTGCTGAAAATGGTTTTAATTTCTCATTTTTTACACATGAAGAACAGAGTAGGCGCTATTGTTACGAATTTGGATATGAACAAGTAAACGAACTAAAAATAAATTTAGTTAGATGGAATCCCGAAGTTTAAAAAGAAAACTTGGGTCGGCTCTTTTTTGCCTAAAAGAATGGGAGAGTGGTGAACAAATTCGAATTGAACTTATCAATCCATACTTCCAGCCATTCTTTATTATTCAAATTTGTTTATTCATTTGGAATGATTTAAGTCCAATTTGCTATAACATTAAATATGAAGGAGATAAAAGCATTTTCCAATTTTATAGTGTCTATGG
>DATCKI010000272.1:0-3275 GCA_036562365.1 Bacteroidia bacterium
CAAGGTTATCGTGTGCCTAGTGTAGTAGAGAAGTTCATTGAAGCTGACTTAAGTGGGGTAGATATTAAACCTAATCCACAACTTAGACCTGAATATGGTTGGAACGCTGAAATTGGTCTAAAACAAGGTATTAAAATCAAAGATTGGTTAGGGTATTTCGACTTTGCCCTATTCTGGCAAGAAAATAATGATATGATTGAATACAATCTGGGTTTTTCTAATGGTCCATATTTAAGACCTGAAAATATTAGTAAAGCTAGAATTGCTGGTTTTGAAGGCTCAATAGCTGGTGAAGGTAGCATTGGCCCTGTTAAAATGCGTTTCTTAGGTGGTTATACTTATGCTTATGCTGGCGACCTTGAAAATGGTAAATCTCAAAAAAATGTTGGTGTGTACCTTAAAAATATGTTCAGCGATTTCGCTAAACAAAGAGTAATGGGCGACTCGTTAGTGCTGAAATACAGAAATCGTCATACAGTACGCGCTGACGTTGAACTTGATTACTGGAAGTTTACTTTTGGTTTTACGGCGAATTATACTTCACATTTCGAAAATTTAGATCAATTACTTTACTACTTATTTGATGCGAAAACTTACTATGAAACTCGTTGGGCTCAGGGACGATATGGCGACTGCGTACTAGACGCTCGTTTGGCATATCAAATTAAACCTAATGCTCGTGTTTCTTTTATCATCAAAAACCTAACCAACCTCGATTATGCAATTCGTCCTGGTATGATGAATGCCCCTAGAAGTTATACCGTTCAATTTAGATTTACTCTGTAATAGGGTTTAATCTTTGCATTTTTGCATATTTGTATGGTGAAACTTTCTGTAGTAATTGTCAATTATAACGTAAAATACTTCGTAGAACAATGTCTACTAAGTGTTAGAGCAGCAGTAGCTAGCATGGATCAATTTTATGGCCCTAATAGCACTGAAGTGTTTGTGGTTGACAATAACTCAGTTGATGGTTCGGTTGAATTAATTGCAGATAAATTCCCTGAAGTTCACCTTATTGCCAATAAAGATAATCCGGGCTTTAGTAAAGCTAATAATCAAGCAATCCGAATTTCAAAAGGTGAATATGTTCTCCTTTTAAATCCTGATACCATAGTTGAAGAAGATACTTTCCTGAAGTGTATACGTTTTTTAGACCAACATCCTGATGGTGGTGGATTAGGTGTTTACATGGTTGATGGCAAAGGTAATTATTTGCCTGAAAGTAAACGTGGATTACCTACTCCTGAAGTTTCTTTCTATAAAATATTCGGTTTATCGGCTTTATTTAAAAACAGTAAACGCTTCGGCAAATATCACTTAACTTATTTAGATAAAAATAAAATACACGAAATAGATGTACTCTCTGGTGCTTTTATGCTAATGCGCAAAAAAACACTAGATGAAGTTGGTCTTCTAGATGAAGACTTCTTTATGTATGGAGAAGATATCGACTTAAGTTATAGAATTCAAAAAGGTGGATATAAAAACTATTATTTCCCTGAAACTAAAATAGTACACTATAAAGGCGAAAGTACCAAAAAGGGTAGTGCTAATTATGTATTTGTATTCTATAACGCCATGATCATTTTTGCTAAAAAACATTTTGCTTCATCGTCGTGGTATATTGCTATTATTCAGTTTGCAATTTATTTACGTGCTGCATTAGCTTTGCTAAAAAGAGCCTTTATAAAACTCATATTACCAAGTTTAGATTTTATTGGATTATATGTAGGTCTCCTTTTAGTTATGCTCTATTGGGAGCATAATCATAGATATGTAGAAGGTGGAACCTATCCTCCAGTAGTACCATATTTATACCTTCCTATCTGCACATTATTATGGATGTTTGCTGGAAGTTTGAATGGAATATATTCGAATAAATCGAAGATTAGCTATATACTAAAAAGTAGTTTAAGTGGAACTATTGGAATACTTTTGATTTATGCTTTACTTCCCGAACACATGCGCTTCTCTAGAGCTATTATTCTTGTAGGATCTGGGGTAAGCTTATTGGTTTTTGTATTAAACAGATTTATACTTGGAAAAGTAAGTAAAGGTGCTTTAGGCTTTAAAAAAGAAGAGCAAAAAAGAACCTTAATAGTTGCAAACGAAGAAGAATTTGGGAGAATTAAATGGGTTTTAACTCAAACCTTTTCACAAAGTGAAATAATTGGAAATGTTGCCATTGATGAAAATGAAAAAGGCGCATTGGGCTTTGTTAGGCAACTACCAGAATTAGTTCGAATATTTAGAATTAATGAAATTATTTTCTCTGGTAAAGAATTGAGTGCCGAGCAAATTATTTACCAAATGAGCACCCTTTCAACCCCTGGTTTAGAGTTTAAAACTGCTCCTTCTGAAAGTATGTATATTATTGGAAGTAATTCCGTTAATACGCAAGGTGAATTATACATATTAGGCATTCAATCTATCTCTAAACCAGAAAACAAAAAGAGAAAACGCCAATTTGATATTATAGCTAGTGTAATTATTTTCTTATTGTCGCCAATATTGGCTTTTTTAGGAAATTCGTTAAGCGGAATTTGGAATAATTGTTTGCAGGTGTTACGTGGATATAAAACCTGGGTAGGGTATGTACCAAGTGTTTCTAATAGTAAATTACCCAAATTACCTATCGCGGTTGTTCATCCTTTATCTGGTTTAGAATCGATAAAATGGGATGCAAAAATTACTGAGAACTGTAATTTACTTTATGCTAAAAATTATAGTCCAGAAGAGGATTTTAGAATACTCATCAAGAATATAAGTAAAATTGGAAGTAGGGCGGTTATTATTAAAACTTAATGCGATGTGCTTTTGTTTTTAGCATATTCTTAGTTCTAATATTTAAACCAAACATAAAATTAATTGGAGGCGCAGCATTATAATATCGATTATAAGCATCATTATAATTAAGTCGATTGCTATATTTTGAACTCGTTAAATTTCTTCCTGCTATAAATAAATCTAATTCCAGAACAGTAAATAAAGGTTGTCTATAACTTAGTTCTGCATTTAATACTACATATGCTTTTTGATAATCATTATTATCATTAGCCGTATATATTTTATCATTAAATATTGCTTGGAATGAAAGTTCAAATCGGTAAAGTTGAAATTTAATATTTGCAGCTCCTGTATTTAAAGGAATTCCAGGTAATATTTGTGCTGGAACTATTTCATTATTATTTAATTCAACAAATGGTAATACATACAGTTGTACACCATAAATTCCTGTAAAATCGATTCCCAAATTTTTTAAGATTCTATGT
>DATCKI010000273.1:0-7629 GCA_036562365.1 Bacteroidia bacterium
TCATACTGGAATAGATTTCTTATTTGATTATCATATCATTTCGAACCTTCACCTTTGTACCCAAGCGCAATGGGTTTATACTTATAATTTAGAATCAGGTTATAATTTTCCTTTTATTCCACCTGCAACAGGAAATATTGAATTAGAGTATAATCCCAAAGTTAAAACGAAAGGTATAAGCATAGATTTAGGACTTAAAATGCGTTGGGCAGCTCCTCAAGTATTTGTTGCACGTAATGAATTAACTACTCCAGGTTATGCATTATTAGATGCACGATTTTCTCTTGAATATAGAGATAAAAAGCATAGAGCTATACTATCAGTAAGTGGTAATAACTTAACGAATACGGTTTATTTTAATCATGTAAATCGTTGGCGTTATATAGGATTACCAGAACCAGGTGTTAATTTTTCAGTAGGTATAAGTTATTTCTTGCAGGGTAAATTATAATTATTATATTTGCAACAATGTTGCATTTATTATGAAAAAGGAAATTAGTTTACTAGGCATTCTTGCTGTATTATTTATTTCATGTACCAAAGCAGATAAGAGTAAACCCATATTAGAGGTATTTACTCCAGCCGATAATGATATTATTGTAGCGGGTACTACGGCAAAAGTTAAGTTTCATGCGTCGGATAATAATGAATTATCGCAGGTTTATTTAAATATTCATGATTCATTTAATGGTCATGGTCATACCAAATCTACTATTACCCCATTTAAAATTACCATAATAGAGAATTTAGTTGGGGCTGAGGTGGACAAAGAGATAGAAGTATTTATTCCAGATACGGCGGCTGCAGGTCCATATCATCTAGAGATGTCTGTAGTTGATGCGAAAGCGAATTTAAGTTCAACGGTTTATAGAAGCTTTTATATAAAGAATTTATTGGATACTGTAGCTCCTACTTTAAACATAACTAATCCAATTGAAGGGGCGTCTTTTAGTTCAGGTGCACAATTAAATTTGAAGGGAGATGCATCGGATGACCAAGTGCTACTTAAATTAGAATATACCATTACCAGAGTGGGAAGTGACAATAAATTAGTGAATGCAAGCATTCCATTCAATACATCATCTGAAGTTTTTGATGAGAATATTGTTTTAAATAGCACCCAGTTTGTTTCAGGAAATTACGAATTACTATGTGTATTATATGATAAAACATATAACACATCATTTAAAAAAATAACATTTAAAATTAACTAAAATGAAAAAGGTTCTTATAGGTTTAACTTTGTTAAGCTTAGGTTTAGCATCGTGTGGAAAAGAAAAGAAGAGTGAGATTAAGGTATTAAGTCCAGAGCAAGGAAAAACGTATACTAGTCCGCTCCCATTAAACGTAAAGATTAGCAATAACAACAATCCTATACACGATATTGAAATAAAAGTATATCAAAAAAACAATCCAGATTTAGTAATTTTTGATTACGATAATCATGTTGAAGTGAACGAGTACGAAGTGAAGGATAGTTTATTTGTTAACGTAAGTTCTCCAACTCAATTCGTATTAGAGATTGAGGTTGGTGAAGAGGTAGAGACACATAAAAACGTAGAATTTACCATTAATCCATAAATTTGAAACGAAATAATGTTAATTTCGTTGAACTAAGGATACCAAATTAAACAATATGAAAAAACTACTCGTTATTGGACTTACAGCTTTAATAGCTACTATGACATCTTGTAAGAGGAATGATGGAACAAAAGTTGAGTTCGACAGTCCGAAAGAAGGTATGGAATATAAAAGTCCTATTAATATGGTTGTTCGTTTCAGTAATAATGCAACCAAAATAGAGTTTGTCAAGATAAAAGTGTATAGAAAATCGAATCCTACTTCTATTCTATACAACTACGATAAAGAGATAAACACGAAGGAGCATGCCATTGGCGAGCAGTTTGAAGTAAATGTAAGTCAGAAGACAGAGTTAATATTAGAGTACGAAACTGGTCAGAAAATACAAGTTAAAGGAGCACATAAATTTTATGTAATTCCATAAAAAAAAGAGGGCTATTAGGCCCTCTTTTTTTTTCATGTAAACTAATAAATTATTTAGTTTGTTCGTTTAGTAAAGTTGCAGAATCCATGCTAATAGCATCGCGACTTATTTCGATACGTGTATTATCAGCAGTTGCAATAATAGCAGTTTTCTCTTTTAAGTCGATAATGCGACCATGAATACCACCAATGGTAACAATTTTGTCGCCATTTTTAAGTCCTTCACGGAATTTCTTTTGTTCTTTAGCACGTTTCATTTGTGGGCGGATCATGAAGAAATAGAAAACCACGATAATCATACCCATCATTAAGAATGTCATCATAGGATTTCCAGCTTCACCTCCACCGTTTTGTGGAGCCATCATTACGATTTGATACATATTTATTCGTCTTTAATTTACTACAATATTAGTTTTGATTTTGATTTTAGTTTCGGTTGGAATTGTATTCGCAAGAATGGCCACTGTTTTTTCAACCTGTCCACTTTTTCCAGCAGAATCAAATTTAACTGAAATTTTGCCTTTACTTCCAACTTTAACGGGTTCTTTTGGGTAATCAGGAACAGTACAACCGCAAGAAGTTTTAGTATTTGTAATTACTAAATCTGCTTTTCCTGTATTTTTAAATACAAAATCATGTTCTACTACTTCGCCTTGTTTAATGGTACCAAAGTCCCATTCCAATTCTTCAAAAGTCATTTTAGCCGCATTTTCTTCAACATTACCTCCTTCAGCTGAGATAGGATTATGCACTAAATCAGCTAAATTTTGTTGTTTAGTTTCACATGCGGTAAGGAAAACTCCCAAGCTAGCTATTATAAATAGTTTTTTCATAACAATTATTTTTCTATTAAACCTCTACCTGATTTTTTTAGTTTATTTTCAGACTTCAATTTAATAACAATTTTGTCTAATATACCATTTATAAACACATTACTTTTAGCGGTACTGAACATTTTAGATAGTTCTATGTACTCATTTAAAGTAACTTTAACAGGAATTCCGCTTTGAGTTAAAAGTTCGCTAATGGCCATTTTCATTAACAACATATCAACGAAAGCGATACGTTCAGTTTCCCAGTTTTTAGCGAATTCTTTGATATATTCTTCGTAATCTTTTTCGTGTAGAACAGTATCTCTAAAGATATCAATAGCAAATTTCTTATCAGCTTCTTCATCTTTATAAAGGTTGAATACTTTAAGACCGTTTTGACTATTTGATTGTTCTAACGATTTACATAACCAAATAACTACAAAGTCTATATCATCATTCCAGTGTAGATTTTCGTCGTCATAAATATTGATTAAGAATTCTTCTTCTGCAAGAAGCATACGACTAATTTTAGTCAAGAAGTTAATATCATCTACCTCAGATACTTCTTCTTGGTGGATATAGGCTTTATACAGGTCAAGAGTTCTAATTTTCTTAAATAGTTTATCGCCAATATCAGGGAATTTGTCCCAGCTTAATCTTCTTTTACTTAAGGCAATACTAAGATCGTTTGATTGTTCGATCCAAGAGAAAACTTTACTTTCAGTAAAATGAGTAGTTTTCATTTTATCCTCTTCAGTAGGAAGGAATTTTTTATTTGCCTCTTCCCTTTCACGAAGTGCTGCTTGATGCACTTCAGCTAAAAGGGCAAACTGTAACAAATACAGATCGTAAATGCGTTCGAATGATTGTAATAAGGATTTTTCGCCAGCTGCTAAATTATCATCTTCACTTTGGATGAAACCATAAAGCGCTTGCATTATTTTGACACGTATTTGTCTTCTGTTTAACATGTTTATCTGTGAATGTAAAGAGGTTTCTTAAGATTAGCCATATCTTCAATACGTTTTTCGGCTAATTTTTTAGCAGCTTGAAGGGTGGTAATTCCTTTTTCTTCTGCAAGAGCATAAATATTTAGAGTTGTATCGTAAATATTAGTAGCTAAGCCCATAGCTCTTTCTTTATTATAGTTACCAATATACTCTGAATAAACATTTATAACCCCACCCGCATTAATTACGAAGTCTGGAGCATATAAAATGCCTTTATCTTTTAATGCTTGAGCATGCACATCTTCCACTTTTAATTGGTTATTAGCTGCACCCGCAACAATAGCACATTTTAAACGTGGAATAGTTTCGTCGTTGATTGTAGCACCTAATGCACATGGAGCGTAAATGTCCATATCCATATCGTAGAAATTATTAGAATCTACTACTTGTACTTTGTATTTAGAAGCAGTTTCTTGCACTTTATCTTCGTAGATATCGGTGATAAAAATTTCAGCACCTTCTTTTTCTAAGTAAGAAACAAGAGTTTGTCCAACGTTACCACAACCTTGTACTACAACTTTTTTACCAGCTAAGCTATCGTTTCCATAAAGTTTTTTAGCCGAAGCTTTAATACCCATATAAACACCATAAGCCGTAACTGGAGAAGGATTTCCACTTCCGCCCATATATTCTGGTAAACCAGAAATATAATTAGTTGACATGTGGATGTATTCCATATCTTTTAAAGAAGTACCTACGTCTTCAGCTGTAATATATTTACCTCCTAAATCGTTGATAAATTGGCCAAAACGACGGAACATGGCTTCTGTTTTTTGCGTTCTAGAGTCGCCAATAATAACAGCTTTTCCACCACCTAAATTAAGACCAGATATCGAGTTTTTATAGGTCATACCTCTCGAAAGTCTTAATACATCAATTAAGGCTTCCTCTTCTGATTTATAAGGCCACATACGTGTACCCCCTAAAGCTGGGCCTAATACAGTATTATGTATAGCTATAATAGCCTTTAATCCAGTACTTTTATCTTGGCAAAACAATACTTGTTCATGCTCCATTTCAGTCATGGGAGCCATAATGCCCGTACTAATCGCGTTGTTTTTTAGTTCTTCCACTATCATATAGACAAAAATTAAAAGTGTAACTTTGTAACCGCTTTTTATAGGAAAGCTTGCAAATATACGATTAATTTAGAGTAAGACGTGCATTTTGAAAACGCTTTGGCAACTTAATTTCTACTTAAAACGATACAAAAAGTATCTGGTGTTAGGACTAATATTTATTGTTATTTCTAACTTTTTTTCAGTGTATCAATCGCGCTTTGTTGGTCTAATAACCGACTTAGCAGCTGGTACTTTTGATGATAATCCGAACCAAATTTTACTTTGGGCTTTTCGCAATCAGTCCCCCGCTTTTGTTGTGGTGGTTAGCGCAGTTTGCATTATTCTTTTTGCATTTATTAAGGGTTTCTTTATGTTCTATATGCGCCAAACTATTATTGTTATGAGCCGCCATGTAGAATTTGACCAGAAAAACGATATATACGAACATTATCAGAAACTTAGTGCTAATTTCTTTAAGAAAAATAGTACGGGCGACTTAATGACTCGTATCAGCGAAGACGTGAGTAAAGTCCGCAACTATACCGGGCCTGCAATTATGTACTTTTTCCAATTAGTTACTATGTACATTATCATTCTGATAATTATGTTAGGAATTAACTGGCAATTAACACTTGTGGTTCTAAGTCCACTCCCAATCTTGGCTATTCTTATTTACTTTGTAAATAAATCGATACTCCAAAAAAGTAATGAAGTACAGTCTAAGCTTTCGCGTTTAAGTTCTTATGCGCAAGAGTCGTTCTCTGGTATTCGGGTCATAAAAAGTTTTGGAATATCTAATGTTTTTACCCAAAACTTTACTGAACAAACCGACGATTATAAAAAAGCTATGCTCGACCTGGTTAAGGTGGAAGCACTCTTCTTCCCTATTATCCTACTTTTAATTGGGTTAAGTACTATACTTACGATTTGGGTTGGAGGTTATGACGTAATTAATGGTACTTTGAGTCCTGGGGTTATTGCTGAATTTATTATGTATGTGAATATGTTAACATGGCCCACGGCAACTTTGGGTTGGTTAACGAGTATTATTCAACAAGCTAAGGCTTCTCAATTACGTATTAATGAATTTTTACATACAGAACCCGAAATTAAAAATCCAGCTCCTAATGTGCCTTATAAACCTCAAGGTAATATAAAATTCGACCATGTAAGTTTCCAATTCGAGCATACAGGAATTATAGCTCTTAATGAAGTAAGTTTTGAAATAAAACAAGGTGAACGTATAGGAATAACCGGCCGAACGGGTTCTGGAAAAACTACGCTCACACATTTATTGTTGAGGCTTTATGACCCTACAAGTGGAGAAATTAGAATTGATGGTAAGTTGTTGAGTGAAGTTAATTTAGATGCTTATCGTCAGGAAGTTGGCTATGTACCTCAAGAAGTATTGTTATTCTCAGATACTATTTCAAATAATATTCGATTTGGAGCACATAGAGAGGTAAGTATGGAAGAAATTCGACATGCTGCTAAATTGGCTGGAATACTTGAATCTATTGATGCATTTCCATTAGGATTTGAAACGAAGATTGGAGAACGTGGGGTAAAATTAAGTGGAGGACAAAAACAACGTATTAGTATAGCGAGAGCTTTGATAAAGAATCCGAATATTTTATTGATGGACGATTGTCTTTCTGCTGTAGATGCGGAGACGGAAGATATAATATTGGCGAATTTAGATTCTATCATGGAAGGCCGCACCTCTATATTCGTTTCACATAGAGTATCAGCTCTTAAAAAGGCCGATTGGATATTAGTTTTAGATCAAGGTAAAGTGGTTCAAAAAGGAAAACCCGACCAACTAATAGAGCAGGACGGGTATTTTAAAGACATTTATCAAAAGCAACTCGGTGTAAAAACTGAATCTTAAAGCTTATTATGATTTTTGTTCATTTGTATTATTGCCGCTTTAGAAAAATAATTTGTTTGAGTTAATAGATAAAATTGAAGTTCGAAAGCGAAGATTGTGAGATCTTCTTTAAACTCTACAGCAATTTTATGTCTATTATTCTTGATTTCTTTGTTCATTATTTTTTTGCACTTTTTGTAATCAAGTAGTTTTTTCGTTGACTTGGCTCTAACTTTGGCTTCAATACTATTGCCAACTTCTTCAGTCAATTTACTATAAGGCGGAATTTCATTTCCGTTATTTAAAATTACTTCTTGGTAAATAGTGCAATTGCATATTAAATGATGCGAAATTTCATATCCTGTTTCACGACCCCACTGTTGCGCCTTATTAGTCGAATTATATTGAGGGTTTAGTAAAAAGAAGTTGTTAATAGCATCTTTATTTTTATCAAAAACTCTATTGGTAGCATTACCAAGAGTAACATGAAAGCCATCAATATCCTTTTTAACACTAGTTTCTTCTGTTATGATATCGCAAATATCTTTTGCCATATCACGTGCCAAATCACGGGTGTTAATTTGGGCATTGATTGTAAAACTACCTATACACAGGCTGCAAATAGCAAGGATTTTTTTCATTTGAATTATTTTCACAATAGTAAAAATAATTCAGAGATAATCCTAACTTAATTTCTTGTCCTTCAATAGGCCTAAAAAAACAATTAAAAAGCTGCAAATAATGAGCGCAATGCCAACAAGTGTTCTTTGTGGACTTCCGTCGCTAAAGAACTCCAGTTCTACAGTTTGATCAAGTACTGAATTTGAGCTTTTTAATAAGAAAAGGGATGGGTCACTGGCTAAGTTTAGCCC
>DATCKI010000165.1:0-2723 GCA_036562365.1 Bacteroidia bacterium
GTCCCAAGCTAATATAGCCGGCCAAATAAGTGCTGGCCAGATGAAATAAAGATGTCGCCAGTCGTCGTAAATTACGCTGTTTTTATATATTACTACTGCTATTATTCCCCAACTTAAAGCCAACATAAATAAGGCAAATAGAGTAGAGTTATTATGTTTTCTAAGCAAAAAAGGTAAGGCAAGGGTTGACAGTATAATCATCCCTAACGATAATATGGGTATGCTAATGCGTAACCATTCAAATATATAAGTCGATAAATCTTTTCCTGCTTGTAAATCTTCACCCAAGAAACGTGTTGTTCCGTCCCAAGGGAATTGTGACATAATTTCGTAGCTTTCAAGGAATCTATTCAACGGGTCGGCCCATAAATATGGCCAAGTAAGATAAAGGACTATTCCGCTAATTCCTATACTTACAGGTATGATAAAATATTTATTCCAATCTTTTTTAAGATAAATTTGAATAATCATGGCTGCTATTCCAACAGCAAAAGTGGCAACGCCTAAAATTCTAATATTAATCAATATTCCAATTAAGAAGGCATAAATCAAAATCCATTTTATATCAATTTTTTCTAAAAATAGAGCTTTATAAAGTGCGTATAAACTGAAGATTTGAAAACACAAGAAAGGGATGTCTTTGCTATTGAAGAATGCATGTCCGAATATACGCGGACAACAAAGGAACAGTGCCAATGCAAACCAGGCGCTACTCTTATGTTGTGTGGCAGTTTTAGCTAATAAGAAGAAAGTGAAAGCTGCTAAACAGAAAAGGCTATAAGTAAAGTAATGTCGGAAGAGGAAAATGCTTCGGGTATCTTCTAAATGAAACCATTTTTCGAAGTAGATGAGTGGTAATTCAATAGCAACACCATATACACGGTCTTTGAAAAGTAGAAGGTCTTGGTTAATACCGTTAATAAAATCGTAGTTAAGAAGTCCGAGTTGGCGTTGCACATTTTCGTCCCAGGATATCCCCATAGCCGGAATGGCTATAAAGCCAACGAGCCAAACTGCAAATACAAGGCATGCAGCCCCCAAAGTATGATAATTGGGTGGAATAATATTGGGGTTAAATTTGCTCATAGTACAAATTAAAAAAAAACTGCCGACTTCAAACGAAATCGGCAGTTTTAAATTTATGTATTATCTAATCTTAGTTGTTAGATAAGTATTCAGCAACGCCAGAGTGAGTAGCGTTCATACCAGCTTTACCAGCAGACCAGTTAGCAGGACAAACTTCACCTTTTTCTTCGAAATATTGAAGAGCATCAACCATACGTAGAGCTTCTTCAACATTACGTCCAAGAGGCATGTTGTTGATTAATTCGTGTTGAACTACACCTTCTTTATCGATTAAGAATAAACCACGGAAAGCAACTAATTCGCCAGTAGCAACTAAGTTACCTTCTTCGTTCCAATGATAATCACCATTTAATACACCGAAGTTGTAAGAAATAGTTTTGTTAGTATCAGCAACGATTGGGTAAGTGATACCTTGGATACCACCTTGTTTTTTGCTTAATTGTAACCAACCCCAGTGGCTTTGTTCTGTATCTGTAGAACAAGCAACTACTTCTACGTTACGTTTTTTGAATTCTTCTAATTTCTCTTGGAAAGCGTGTAATTCAGTTGGACATACGAAAGTGAAATCTTTTGGATAGAAGAATAACACTACATATTTTTTACCAATGAATTGATCTAATGAGAAATCATTAACGATTTCTTCGCCGTTGATCACTGCCGCTGCGCTAAACGAAGGCGCTTTTTTACCTACTAATGCCATATTTTTAAATTTTTAATCTGTTTTTGAAACTTTACAAAGTTAAACATCAACTATCAGCTTGCCAAATAGTCTATAACAATCTGCAATTAAACTATAAACAAAACTAATATGGCTTATTTGCCACTAATATGCTTCTAGGCGAATTATTTATATCAAATTCCGATAATTTATAGTCGCCATAATGCTCTTTTATCTCAAATCCTATCTCAACTAATTGCTTACTTAACCAGGCTGAATCTAAAAGATTCACTCTCTCGAAATATTGCTTTTCGAATGGGCCATCTTTCACATCTATTTGCTTTATTACCCATTCTCCTTCAATTCTTTTATGAGTTTTTATATGAATTTGATTTAGATAAACTGAATTGGTTACGTGCAATTTCTTTAATACGTAAGGCGGATTTAAATAATCGAATACAAAAGTACCACCCGGTTTTAATGCATCGAAAATTTCTTTTAATACATGAGTATTTTCAGCTTTATCATCGAAATATCCAAAACTGGTGAATAGATTTACTACGATGTCAAATTCGTTTTTGAATGGAATTTCGCGCATATCGCCCACTTTAAAAGTCGCATTTGGGTGTGCATGGGCTTTTGCATATTCTATATTTTGTTCTGAAAGGTCTATACCTAACACTTTCATGCCTTGCGAAGCTAAATAATTGCTATGTCGGCCTTTGCCGCAAGCTAAATCTAAAATATATGAATCTTTATTCCAGCTATGTTTTTCAATTATGCGTTTTATGAAATCTTGGGCTTCATCATCGCTTCTATATGAATATAGAATATGATAATATGAAGTATTAAACCACTCATGAAACCAATTATCTGATGTAATCATGCCGCAAAAGTCGTAATATTGTTCAGAATTCCATAATATGAAATATCAATTTAAGACTTCTTTTGCTTCTGATAATAATGCTTCGGTGCATCC
>DATCKI010000275.1:0-12918 GCA_036562365.1 Bacteroidia bacterium
TACCCATACTCTAAATGCAACATCAAACATTACTCCAGTAAACTGGATAGGGAACTATAATAATGGTTCTACTTATACATTCAACAATTCTGGTTTTTTAGTAGCTTATGCTCAATCACCAAATGGATGTATTACCTACGATACTCTTTATTATACAGCTAATCCTATACCTAATGTTAATGCCGGTCCAGACCTTCATATGTGTAATAATCAAGATATAGTCTTAACCGCTACTGGAGCTGAAATATATACATGGACTCCAAATATCGATAATGGGGTTCCGTTCACGCAAACCTCTGCGCAACAAATGTATATTGTTACAGGTGAAGATGTGAATGGTTGTATAGCTTCTGATACAGTTTGGGTTTATACTTATCAGCCAGTTTATGCCGACTTTAACGCAACTCCTATGACTGGTGAAGCACCACTTCCTGTTTCATTCATTAATAATTCTACTGGTAATATAATAGATTATCTATGGGATTTTGGAAACGGAAACACGTCGAACAGCTCTGCTGACTCATTAAATCATGAGTATTTAATGCCAGGACAATATACTGTAGTCCTTACAGTTTCAAATCAATATTGTACAGATACTATTAGTAAAACCATCATAGTACTCGACTTCCCTAAACCTACTTTCAAAATACCTAATATCATTACTCCTAATAACGATGGTATTAACGATGGATTCCATTTAAATCTGCAAAACGCAACCGATGTTCAAGTTTATATCTACAACAGATGGGGACAATTAGTTGGTGAATTAAATGATATAAACGAGCAATGGTATGGTATTAATAAACTAGGCCAAGAAGTTGTTGAAGGGGTATATTATTTCGTTTACGAAATATATGGAAAAGACAATTCAGTGGTTAAAGGAGATGGCTTCTTCCACGTTGTAAAGTAAAATATACTGTTTTAAATTTTAGAAACAGGAATCAGCTAAACTTGATTCCTGTTTTTTGTTTAGAAAATTCGTTAATCTTTAAAATTTCAATTATTGTCTAAATTTGTGAGGTAAAAATAAAAATCAGCCTTACCTTCAAGCAAAATTTAAGCAATGAAGTATTTCTTAGTTTTAGTAAGTAGTATATTGCTCTCTGTCACAGCTAATGCACAAACTAAAGTGTGGACTTTAGAGCAATGTATTAGCTATGCTAAAGAGAATAATATTAAGCTTCAGCAATCTGAACTTAATGTTAGAAGTTCCGAGCTTAATGCCAAAGAGTCGTATTACAGTTTACTACCGAACATTTCAGCAAATGGATTTGGTGGATACAGTTGGGGACAGAGATTAGACCAATATAACCTAGCCTTCGTAAACCAACGAACCACTTCTATACAAGCGAATTTAAGTGGGAATTTATTATTATTCTCAGGTTTACAGAATATCTCTAGAATTAAGCAAAATAAATATGCATTAGAGAGTAATCGTTTAAACTATGAACAAGCGATTAATGATTTATCATTAAATATAGCCAATGCTTTCTTACGATTAACTTTAGCAAAAGAACGTTTAAAAATTGCTGAAACGCAAATTGCAACTACCAAAGAACAAGTAGAACGTACAAGAAAAATCTACGAAGTAGGTGGTACTAATAAAGGTGAATTATTAAATATTGAAAGTCAGGCTACGCAAGAAGAAATTAATTTAATAAATGCACAAAATGAATTCAGTGCAGCTCGTCTTAATCTTATCTTATTATTAAATTTAGAAGATCAAGATTTCGATATCTATGTACCTGAAATAAATATCGATGATAATCCAGATGAATTACTTACACTTTCATCGCAAGATATTTATTTAAAAGCCTTGAATATGCATGCAGGGATACAGGCACAGGAATGGGCAGTCAAAAGCAATAAAAGTGCGGTAAATGTTGCAAAAGGAGCTTGGTCTCCATCCATAGCGCTTTCTGGAAGTATAGGTTCAGGTTATTCTTCATTATCGCAAGAAATAACAGATACCAATATAACCATTACTCCAAACGCACCAATTGTTTTACCTACTTATGGAGGTGATAGCGTAGCTATACCAATGCAACCTACCATTAATTACGATTTCACAAGAAAGACTATTCCTTTCTTTAACCAATTACCTCGCAACCGAAATACTCAACTTGGTATAACCATCAGTTTACCAATTATAAATGGTTTGAGTAATTATACTAATCTATCTAGAGCTAAAATTAATTATCAAAATTCTAGGCTAGAATTAGAATCTCAAAAGCAGAATTTACGTAATACTATTCAAACTGCGCATAATGATGCAATAACAGGTTATACTACGTATAAAGCCAATAAGAAAAATGCCGAAGCATTGGCTGAAAGCTTTAATTATGCACAAGAGAAATTCAATGCAGGGCAGATGAATGCATACGATTTCAATCAAGCTAAAAACAACTTGAATAATGCAGAAATACAAAGCCTAATTAGTAAGTACGAATATTTATATAGAGTAAAAATATTAGAATACTACTTAGGTAAACCTTTAAAACTGTAACGGACAATGAGATTAAAATCAACTATAGCAATTGCATTAATTGGTGCTAGCATAGCATCATGTGGAAATAAAAAGGGAACTAAGGTAAGTACTGAAGAAGCTAGCGTTAGAACAGTTATAGAAACCGTTTCTGCCAGTGGTAAAATTGAACCAGAGGTTGAGGTAAAAATCAGCTCAGAAGTATCTGGCGAGATTACAGGCCTATACGTTAAAGAAGGTGATAGTGTTAAAAAAGGACAGTTACTTGCTGAAATTAATCCTGACTTATTACAAAGTCAATACGAAGGTTCAGAGGCCATGTATAATAATGCAATGGCTTCATATTCTAGTGCAATAGCACGTAAAGAACAATCCTATTCAAGCTATATTTTAGCAGAAGCAGATTTCAAACGTCAAAAAGCTTTATTCGAGAAAGACGTAATTTCTCAAGCCGAATTTGATGCTGCTAAAGCCAAATTTGAAGGTGCAGCTGCCGATTTAAAAGCTGCTGAAGAAACCGTAAAAGCTGCTGAATACCAAGCTAAAAACGCTAAATCTAACGCAAAATTAGCTAGCGCAAACCTCGCTCGTACCCGACTTTACGCTCCTATGGATGGTATAGTTAGTAAATTATCAGTAGAAAAAGGTGAGCGCGTAGTTGGTACTGCTACCATGAGTGGTACTGAACTTTTAAGAATTGCTGACCTCTCTGTTATGCAGGTGGATATTGAAGTAA
Source organism: Bacteroidia bacterium (assembly GCA_036562365.1). Taxonomy (GTDB): domain Bacteria; phylum Bacteroidota; class Bacteroidia; order CAIKAF01; family CAIKAF01; genus JACVCJ01. The sequence goes on from DATCKI010000275.1 coordinate 3,222, forward strand.
ATGAAAATGATATTATTCGCCTTCGTCTTGGAGATACCGCAACTATTAACGTAGATGCTTACCCTGAAAGCACATTCAAAGGCGTAGTAACCGAAATTGCAAACTCCCCTATCCTTGCTACTGGAGCAACCACTCTTACCACCGATGAGGTTACTAACTTCAAAGTGAAAGTGAAAATTTTAAATGAAAGCTATGCTGACCTTAAAAAAAGAAGAAATCTAAACCACTCCCCTTTCCGCCCAGGTATGAGTGCTACAGTTGAGATTCAAACCGATAAACAAAAAGGTTTAGCTGTACCTATTCAATCTGTTACCGCTAAAGCAGAATTTAACGATGACGCCAAAGAAGTTTACAGCGAATATGTGTTTGTTGTGGAAGGCGACTCGGTAAACATGGTTAAAGTAACTACCGATATACAAGACAATAAATACATAATTATTAAAGAAGGTTTAAATGAAGGTGATAAAATTGTTGATGCACCTTACGAAGCTATTAGTAAAGTTTTAACCCAAGGAGCTAAAGTTGAAGTAACCACTAAAGACAAATTATTTACCACTAAAGGAAAATAAAATGGGCTTAATTTTGCATATTGAAACTACTGGCCCTATTTGCTCCGTTGCTTTAAGTAATGACGGTAAATTAATCAACACCAAAAAAAGTGAAGAAGCTAATGCTCACGGATCTGTATTAACTGTACTTATTCAAGAATTATTAGCCGAAAACAACTATAAAATTGAAAACTTAGAGGCAGTTTCGCTAAGTTCTGGCCCTGGAAGTTATACAGGATTAAGAATTGGAAGTAGCACCGCTAAAGGAATTTGCTATGCTTTAAATATTCCTCTTATTGCCATATCTACTCTAGAAATTCTTAAACAAGCTTCGGATACCGAAAATACGCTAGTTTTAATTGATGCTAGACGTATGGATGCGTATGCTGGTTTTTATAAAGATTCTGAGAAAATATTCGAGAAGAATATTACCATGAATGATGACTTTTTTAAAAATCTTAAGACTGACTATCCTAATTTTAGCATTGTGGGTAATATAGGTGACAAATTAGAGACAATAGAAACAACCAAGGATGTAAATTATAAAGATTGCAGTATTCCTGAGGCTAGTAATCAAGTTGAAATAGCATTTAATAAATGGAAAAATAAAACGTTTGAGACCATCGATTTATTTACTCCCAATTATTTAAAAACCTGGGAAGAAGGTCAAAAACAGCAACGATAGAAACAAGAATATAGAATATACAAAAAAAGGGGATCACAAAACATGTGTCCCCTTTTTTTGATAATGTATCTAAAACAATTACTTGATAACAACTTTTACAGTTTTAACTGCGTTATTTTCAGTATAAAGATTTAGTAAATAAATTCCGCTTTCAATATGTTCTGTAGATAAGGTATGAGATAACGCAAAAGTGGTCGAATTCATGATTAATTTACCTGTCATATCTAACAAGTCATAGCGTATATTCTTATCATTCTTTATTGATAAAATAGAAGTCGCAGGATTTGGATAGACCTGAATATCATTAAACTCAGTATTATCAAGAGATGCATACCCTTCTAATGTTATATACTTATATGCATCACAGTCATTTGCATCTTTAACACCCACTATATAAGTACCATTAGCTAAACTATCCCACATATATTGAGTATCCCATGTAGATCCATCGATATTATAAAGATAAGGAGGTACACCACCTGTTCCGGTTACTTCTATACTACCTGTATTTGAGTCTCCACCAGGCACAACAATCTCATCGATACCAACATAAGTACTTGGTTCAAATATATCGAAGAAAGTAGTATCAGAAATATTTTGACAAGCATCTTTAAGAACTAAGTAATGCTCACCAGCACCAAATGAACGGTTACTTAATGTACTCAAATCCATGAATCCCCATCCATCAATATCATATTTGATTGGTTCAAAAGCACCAGAAACGGTTAGAAATAATTTTCCATCTCCGCCTTTACATTTAGCATCTTCTGTAGTAAAACTAATACTAAAGTTAGGATCAGCTTTAATAGCAGTAATTTTAACGATACCGTGACCTGTATTAACACCTGTTGAGTCATTCGTTGCATAACCAGCGTTATAAGAGCCGCCGCCACCGCCGCAGCCGTCAGATCCACCAGCACCGCCACCATTGTAGCCGCCACCGCCGCCACCAGAATAAGAGCCAATACCAGCTCCGCCACCGCCGAAGCCTCCTCTATATAAATTTGAAGTACCTCCATCGCTTCCATTTAAAAACGCTTTTCCTCCTAAATTAGCATAATAACCACCGCCATCGGTATAATATCCTCCGCCGCTACCAGAGTAACCAGAAGTACCTCCACCATTACCAGAAGTACCAGCAGATCCATTAGAACCACCAATTCCATTACCTGCAGTGCTACTAGCTTGTCCATGCTTCATGGTATTTTCAGCATTACCACCACCGCCGCCACCGCCAGCGATTGCTAATGGAGTATAAACACCATTCATTCTTTTCACTACGTAGGATCCACCTCCGCCACCTGTTCCTCCATTTAAACTTGGATTAGCGAAACCTGTACATGGATTTTGTCCCACACGAATTAATATTGTATCACCTGGATTAACATCAAATTTACCCTGAACATGAGCACCTTTACCTGCAGAAAATGACGCACCTTGATCGCATCCACTAGCACCACGTGCAACAATTTCTAACTGCCCAACACATGATGGAACCACATAAACTTGTGGATTCGGCGCTGCCCAGCCATAGGTAAATGTTTGTGTACTTTGAGCATTAGCCATAGCTAACGACAATAACCCTAAACTTGATAGTAAAATTTTTTTCATCTAAACTTCTTTAATGGATTTAACACCGATTATTATTCATTGAATTCTGCAAATAAGTATTTTTATAAGACTCTACTTAACTCCACACAACAAAAGTACTTTTATATAAAATTGCTTTAAGTTCTGTTTTACAAACAGTAGACTTTAGTTTACGAACAGTCAATTTTTGCAAATAAAAAACCGAGTCCAATTTTCTTGAACTCGGTTTTCTTTGAATTTTCTGACCTCTATTCTATAATTATTCTCTGCACTGATTCTTTATCTCCATCTTTCAATTTCAATAAATACAATCCACTATTTAGATTATTTAAATCAATTTGATTTAATCCATTATTTAATTCTTTTGAAAGCATTTTTTGGCCAGTGATTGTATATATACTCATCATTGCATAAGAACTTGCGTTGTATTCAATATTTAATATTCCAGAACTTGGATTAGGAAAAACCTTAACGTTTAATTCGGGAGTATTATTTACACTTGTTACATTATCTTCATCAAATTCTATGAATTTAGCATATATATGGTCGCCTGTTGATTCACCATTCCCATTAGCACTATTTCCGGCCACATACATGGCTACTTTTCCAGCTCCTGCTGGTGGCGCTATCCAAGTTAATTCGAAAACCTTGGATGAAGTACCTCCGGCATTTCCAGAAAGAGTATGCGTAGCATATGATCCAGATGATTTTATTTGAGCATTAGAATTTACATTTCCCCAAGTTCCAACAAGTGTACCGGTTCCAACCTTTTTAGAAGAAATTGCAAAACCATATTTGTCCCCATTTGCACCACCGCTTACTACTTCCACTTCTACCGTATAAGTAGAACTAGGTATATAACCCGAAACAGGAATATTGGTTGTAATATTAACATCACCAGGCCCCGAATTTACGGCAGTAGTATTATGGCAACCCGATTGCACACAAGTACCAAGACTAAGAGCTCCAGAGTAATTAAGAACAGCACCATTTTCGTTCGATTGAACATTAGGAGCCGAGAAAATAGCAAAAACTGCAATGAGAATAACAGTAGAAAAAGCGTAGAATTTCTTCATAAAGGGAAGGATATTTAAATTATTAATACTTATAAAGTTATGAATTAATGTTCGATAATAAATAAAGGAATAAAAATTTAACTATATTCCAAAAAAAAAGACGTCTCATATATGAGACGTCTTGGTCAGACTTATTTAAAGTATTAACGTTTATTTTTTACCTAAGATAGACGAAGATAAAAAGTCACGATTCATTTGAGCTATGTTTTCAAGAGAAATACCTTTAGGGCATTCAAAAGCACAGGCACCAGTATTAGTACAATTACCAAAGCCTTCAGCATCCATAGTATTCACCATGTTTTGAACGCGTTCCATACGTTCTGGTTGACCTTGAGGTAAAAGAGCTAATTGAGTAACTTTAGCTGAAACGAAAAGCATAGCAGAAGAGTTCACACAAGCAGCCACACAGGCACCACAACCTATACATGCAGCAGCAGCGAAAGCCGCATCAGCATTTTCTTTAGAAACAGGACGTGCATTTGCATCTTGAGCATTACCTGTATTCACTGAGATATAACCACCTGCAGATATAATTCTATCGAACGCAGAACGGTCAACAGTTAAGTCTTTAATTACAGGGAAAGCTTTAGCTCTCCATGGTTCGATGGTAATAGTTTCACCATCTTTAAAAGAACGCATATGTAATTGACAAGTAGTAACACCTTGAAGAGGACCATGAGGATGCCCATTGATATACATACTACACATACCGCAAATACCTTCGCGACAATCGTGGTCGAATGCAATAGGATCTTCTCCTTTAGAAATCAATTCCTCATTTAAAACATCAATCATTTCCAAGAAAGACATATCTTCAGAAATATCTTTCACTGGATAATCAACGAATTTACCTTTATCGTTAGCATTTTTCTGACGCCAAACTTTTAATGTAAGGTTCATATTAAAATGTATTTTAATGTTTTTCTATCTATTATTTATATGAACGTTGAGCAATTTTAATATTCTCATATTTCAATTCCTCTTTATGTAGAGTCCATTCACCTACATTTTTCATTTCCCAGCAAGAAACGAAAGCGAAGTTTTCATCATCACGTAATGCTTCACCTTCTTCTGTTTGATACTCTTCACGGAAGTGACCTCCACATGATTCTTTTCTAGTTAAAGCATCTAAACACATTAATTCTGCTAACTCAAGGAAATCTGCTACACGACCAGCTTTTTCTAATTCTGGGTTAAATTCATTCGCAGCACCTGGTACTCTTACATTTTGCCAGAACTCTTCGCGTAATGCTTTAATTTCTGAAATAGCTTCAGTTAAGCCTTTTTCGTTACGTGCCATACCACATTTATTCCACATAATGTGTCCTAAACGTTTATGGAAATGGTCTACAGATTTTGTTCCTTTTATACTTAAAAATTGATCAATACGTGCTCTTACACTATTTTCAGCCTCTTCGAATGCAGGATGATCGGTAGGAATAGCTTTAGTACGGATTTCTTTACTTAAATAACTACCTATAGTGTAAGGAATTACGAAGTAACCATCTGCTAAACCTTGCATTAACGCAGAAGCACCTAAACGGTTAGCTCCATGGTCAGAGAAGTTAGCTTCTCCTAATGCATATAAACCAGGCACTGTAGTCATTAATTCATAGTCAACCCACAAACCACCCATGGTATAGTGTACAGCAGGATAGATTTGCATTGGCTCTTCATATGGATCCACACCGGTAATTTGCTTATACATGTCGAATAAGTTACCGTATTTCTCTTTAACAACCTCTTTACCTAAAGCAGTTAATTGCTCGTCGGTTGGATTATGAATACCTAATTTAGTAGCTTCTTGGCGACCATATTTCTCCTTCATGTTATATGCGAAGTCTAAGAATACAGCCTCTCCAGTTTTATTTACTCCGTAACCAGCATCACAACGTTCTTTTGCTGCACGAGATGCAACGTCGCGTGGTACAAGGTTACCGAAGGCAGGATAACGACGCTCTAAGTAGTAATCACGATCTTCCTCTTTAATATCTTTTGCAGTCTTTCTTCCTTCACGTATTGCTTTCGCATCTTCTATGTTTTTAGGAACCCAGATACGTCCGTCATTACGTAACGACTCCGACATCAAAGTTAATTTACTTTGGTGGTCGCCAGATACTGGAATACAAGTTGGGTGAATTTGAGTGAAACATGGGTTACCGAACATAGCTCCTTTCTTGTGAGCTTTCCATGCTGCAGTAACGTTAGAACCCATAGCATTGGTTGATAAATAGAATACGTTTCCATATCCACCTGATGCTAATAATACTGCATGTCCAAAGTGACGCTCTAATTCACCAGTTACTAAGTTTCGAGCAATAATACCACGTGCTTTACCTTCTATAGTAACAATTTCAAGCATTTCGTGGCGGCTATATAATGTTACATTTCCTAAACCAACTTGGCGTTGTAATGCACTGTATGCTCCTAATAATAATTGTTGCCCAGTTTGACCAGCAGCATAGAATGTACGTTGAACTTGTGTACCTCCGAATGAACGGTTACTTAATAATCCACCATACTCACGTGCAAATGGAACCCCTTGCGCAACACATTGGTCGATGATATTACCCGATACTTCCGCTAAACGATGTACGTTCGCCTCACGTGCACGGTAGTCACCACCCTTAATTGTATCATAGAACAAACGGTAAACTGAGTCACCATCGTTTTGATAGTTTTTCGCAGCATTTACACCACCTTGTGCCGCAATTGAGTGTGCACGACGTGGAGAATCTTGAAAACAAAAAACTTTTACTTTATATCCTAATTCAGCTAAACTAGCTGCAGCCGATGCCCCAGCTAATCCAGTACCAACGATAATGATTTCTAAATGACGTTTGTTAGCAGGATTTACTAATGGAACCGTACTACGATATTTGGTCCACTTTTCTGCTAATGCGCCTTCTGGTATTCTTGAATCTAATGTCATATGCTTAAATCCTTTTTATTAATGAATAAAGTAAAAGTAAAGTGGCATCGAAGCAAATAAGATTGGGAATATTAATCCAAACACCCAAATCCCTAAGAATTTTATAATTCCATTGTATTTTGGATGATTTATCCCTAATGTTTGAAATGCACTCTTGAATCCATGTATTAAGTGGAATGCCAATGCTACCATACTTAATACATAAATAATTACAATCCATAATTGCTTGAATGATGTACTTACCTCTTTGTATAAGTCCTTTACTATAATGGTTTTTGTTCCATCTGCTGGATTTACAATCTCAACCATCTTCTCTGATATCTTCTCTCCGGCATACTCCGTTGCTACTATATCAGACGGGTTATATAATTGTACTTGATACTGGGTATATGGCACTGACCCAAATTTGTATTGATACCAAAATCCTGACATGTGTACCACAATAAATACTAAAATAATAGTACCTAATAATGCCATACTACGGCTATACCACGGCGCATTGTTCGATGCAACCTTCGCATATCCAATTGGTCTAGCCATCTTGTTTTGATACGCTAGGTAAAGGCCTTGAAAGGCGTGAATTAAAATAATGGCATATAACCCATAAGATATTGTCTTAATTAACGGATTACTTGTCATAAATACGGCGTATTGGTTGAAAGATAAACCAAAATCGTCCTTGAATAACTGTAAGTTACCCATTAAATGCGCAACCATAAAGCTTATAAGGAACAATCCGGTAAGTGCCATAAGCAACTTCTTACCAATACTTGAACTTAAAAACGCGGAAAACTTCGACATAATTTTTAATTTTCTAGTATACTATGAATATGAATGAGCAAAAGTAACTATTTATAAAGTCAATAACAATGTAGTTTTGGCTTACATAGCTATTTAGATTCACTCTAAATTAATAAACAACACGCTATTAATCACGTCATTAATTCCTACACTCACTTATAATTTTTCTTAATTTTCTATCACCCCATTTTCTACTAACAATATTTTGCCCCGCTTTTCCTTCTTCCCTAACAATTTTACTCCCTCCCATTTCCAACTCTCTCCTTCATATTTTTTACTCGGTCCTATTACCCTTCCTTCTACCACTAATACTCCTCCCTTCTGTACATAAATACTCGTAGCTCCCATCATTTGCAATGTCCCTTTTACCACTAAGGTACAACCACTTGAAACTTCTAAATCAGCAAAACTCCTATAATCAAAATCCCATATCTCACTTTGCTTTATCTTATTTCGTATAACATGACTCGCCGTAAAATACTTCCCAAAATTGTAAATATGTAATACGCGGTGCATCCTACCCATCTGCTTTGGCGAAATATGACACGCATCTCTTGTTCCACCCATTATATTATTGGTACAACTATTATTCGGATCTCGAGTATCACATGCCCAATTCGTATAGTGATAACATACGTCATTCCCCCCTGTAGGAGTACAATTTACCATGGCCATAGGTACAAATACATCATCTAAAAAATCTGGATGACTTCTTCTTAAATACTCTGAATTATATGTATGTGCCAAACCAAAATTATGACTAATCTCGTGCGCTAAATGTACTGCCCATGCATAATCGCTTTGCTCTTCAGCCTCATTATTTAAGGTTACTATCCAATGATCTTTATCTTGAAATGTAGTCCCACTTGCCTGACCATGCGCTAAACCATTAAAACTCCCTCCTCCAGTTACATGTATATTAAACTCATTTAATCGATCTGGATAATGCTTGGCTAAATATGCATTTAATTTATCTCCATCCTGAGTATTGGCTAAATGCAATGCAGAATCTTGATAGAAATAATAATTTTCTAATTTCAATCGAATCTTACTATCTCTTAACCAAGTTGCGCCTTCTAATGTATCACTTGGTGGGCAATTATGCTCGAAAATATTATTAGTCCATTGCACTATCTGGTTCAAACGTGCAATATGCTCAGGTGTATCCTGCCAATTATTGGAACCATCAGCCTTCTGCCAAAAATTAAGATTTATATGTAAGGTATAAACTGGGGTTCTATCATCTGGTATATAATATTCTTGACGACTATACTTATTTTTCCATAAATCCGACTTACGCAATTGTGCATAAGAATTACTTGCAATTAGAATTGAAAATATAAATATAACCCCTTTCATATTTTATATTTTTACAAAGTCATCAAACAAACATTGTAAGGTTTTATCAGGCTCTAAACATAAGCCCGGATGTGGCCTTGAAGTCTGTATCACCGACGAACGCACGGCCGTTAACCACCTAAACCTCGACGCCTTATCTTCCATTGCTATACGTCCACCTTTCTTATCACCCTTTACTATCAATTCAAAAGCTTCTAAATTTTTGCGTATAGCTTCTATGTCTAAATCAGGAGCAAAACTCAATAATCGAGCTTCATTTATTTCATAAAGCATCCCAATAAAATTATTTGGTTTCGAAAATAAAACCACACCTACATTCATGAACTCTTCACGCTCAACCCTAGGCACAACCCGAATTACTGCATATTCATATACTCCCTTTTGCATGTAAAGCCTCCTTTATAAATGTTTCAGATTGTTCTAGTCGCGCTTTCAAAAAGTTTATATATACACCTCTTATTTCTTCTTCGCTCATTTCTAAATCGTCATACTTCAACCAAGACGATGGTAATGCATATACTAAATTATGTATAAACTCATATGTCAAAACTGTTTTGGCATAGGCATCAAAATCTCGCAAATCTGCTTCATTCAAATGCTGAAGCATTACATGATCTTTTACATAAACAAATGGCGATGCAGCAGCCTTTTCCCAACTACTCCATGAATGATGGAAAAAAAACGAAGCGCCATGATCTATCATCCA
>DATCKI010000276.1:0-2187 GCA_036562365.1 Bacteroidia bacterium
AGCTACACCAGCAGATAATACATAAATTTTTAAGTTCTTCATTTTATTTTTTAAATTTTCAGAAATACAAATGTAATTGTTTGATTTAAATTTCAACATTATTTTGAAAATCTCAATAATGCTCCCGTTTGAGAATCTAAAATAACCTTAACAGATTTTACATTTTCTATGGGTAAATTCTTTAAAATATTTAATTGAGGGATAACAACCAACTGACTACTAATCAAGGTACTACCTTGCAGTAGCTCTACTTTAATTGGATTATTTTCGTAGTATGGTAGAGTCTGTGCTGTAATAGGAGCATTACTAAGTTCTTGACTCGACTTTAACCTCACTTTAACCGATGCAAAACCCTTGCCCCAACCTTCGGTCGGACTAAACTTACCTAATTCAATTTCTTGTTCGCTCACTATGGCTGGTTCTATTTCTATTTCGACCCATTCACCTGAAATTCTACGTTCGCCAAAAAACATATAGAGATATTCGTTTTCTAATTTCTCTAATTCTTTAAGCGAAATTTCTAAACCTTTTCCATCTAAATGAACATCTTCTGGGCCACTAATTAAGGTCCATTTCTGTTCTCTAATAGCATTAATTTTATTGGCTAATTCTTTAGCTAGGTCGGCGGCTTGAGTTTTAACCACTACTCTATTAATGGTTCTTCTTTCAATTAAAGAACTATCTTGAGTATATTCTCGAATAATTACAGTATCCATTTTTGTAGCAATGGATAACATAGGTTTATGGGAAAACTGATTAAGTGGATTTGCAGAATTAACCTTATCGCCTAACTCATTTTTATTTTCAGGGAAACTTTGTGCATTAATACTCAACAGTACCCCATCATTATTGAATTGTAAATCGGCACCACCATTAGGTTGCAGAAAAAAAACTCGATTTAGATCTTTGGTATATTCTTGGCGAATTTTAATATCAGCCAATCTATACTTCACACTATTTTCTTTCACATAGTTATCAGAATTAAAATATTGACTGGTAAATTCTGCTAAATCGCCTTTAATTAATTCTTCTTTCTCTACATAAACCCTAGCATACACTTTGCTCTTAGGCATATAAGCAGGGATCCAAACACCTTTAGTTTTAGCATTCAGTTGATTCAGAATAGAAACTGATTGAGCGTTTAGAGACAGGCCACTAAAAAGCAAAGAGAGTCCTATAATTCCAGTATAGAGGGAAATGCGTTTCATAATTTTAGTTTTTTCTAGAAATAATAAATAAACCAATGCTAGTTAAAAGGCCGTTTAAAATTAGCATTTCTAATCCAAACACATAACCATTTAACCAAACTTTAGAGTTTAGGCTTAAGATATAACATAAAATTGGCGAGGATAAACAAACCAATGGCACCCATTTATCTTTTACCTGACGTTTGGTTAAAATACCAAAGGCAAATAAACCTAATAAAGGACCATAAGTATAAGCTGCCACTTTAAGAATTGTACTAATTAAAGCAGCTTGATTTAATTCTTTAACCCCAAGAATAATTATTAAAAATAAAACAGAAAATGCAATGTGTGTCCACCATTTAGCTTTTTTTCTATACTCTTCAGGTTTTTCTTCAACTTTTAAAAAGTCGATACAAAATCCGGTTGTTAATGCTGCCAAAGCGCTATCAGCCGAAGCATAACTAGAAGCTGTAATACCTAATAGGAAGAAAACTGCAGCAATTGTACCAAATTCATTTAAAGCTAAAGTTGGGAATACCCTATCAGTTTGAATTTTTCCTTCTGCATTCATAGGTAAAGCAATACCATTTATTTCTGCATAAGAATACAATAAACCACCAAGTACAAGGAATAAGAAAGTTACTACTACCATTACAGCAGTAAAGCTCCACATATTTTTTTGTGCATCATTTATTGACTTACAAGTAAGATTTTTCTGCATTAAATCTTGGTCTAAACCAGTCATAGCAATAGCTATAAACATACCACCAAAGAATTGTTTTGGGAAGAATAACGGAGAACGAAAATCATTGAAATACGTCATTTTGAAGAAACCTCTTTCCGTTAAGTTTACTACACTTTCGGTAATGCTCCAGTCAAGTCGAGTCATTATAATAACAACAGTTATTAAAACCGAGCTAACTAGAAAGAAGGTTTGAAAAGTATCGGTATAAACAATGGTTTTAATACCACCTTTAAAAGTATAAATCCAAATAAGTAA
>DATCKI010000284.1:0-12640 GCA_036562365.1 Bacteroidia bacterium
TCTTCAATATACCGACACCATAAAAACCTTCGATTCATTAGGTCGTAAATCTCTTAATCCTTGGTTTATTACTGCAGGTGCTTCATACACTTACGGTAATTCGATGCGTACTAAAACTACTATTTTAGCGCAATACTTTACAGGTAACGATTTAACAGGAACACCCTATTTAATCGATACCCTACAATACAAAGCCATTTCACAAACCACTTTTCCATCTTCCATAAAAGCTGGATTCAGCTTTGGTAGAATTAACAAATTCTTAATTGGCACAGAATTCCAATACCATATGTGGCAAGACTTCAGATATGGAAACGGCAACCCAGAACCTTTATTTACAAACAGTTACACCGCTGTATTAGGTGCTCAAATATCCCCAAATAAAGAAAAAGGATTCTTCAATAAACTTCATTATCGCATCGGTGCGAGGTATGGAAATAGTTATCTTACTCCTAAAAATTCTGGAATGACCAATTTTGGCATTAGTTTTGGGGTAGGATTTCCTATACTATATGGTACTATGTTGAGAGACGATTTCAACAGACCCATTACATCGATGTTGAATATTGGGGTAGAATATGGAGGACAAATTCATTCCGACCCAACTGTAACAACTCAAAATGTTTGGAGACTAGTAGTTTCATTCAACATTAGAGACCGTAAGTTTTTAAGTTATAAGTTTAAATAATTGGAAAATGAAGAAGATTATTCAAATTAAAGGATTAGTAGCAGGATTTGCTTTAGCTGGGTTTGCTTTAAGTGCGAATGCACAAACTGGAATTGATACCACTGAGTGTAAACGTCAATACTCTATTTTTAATGAGTATTATAAGCAAAAAAACTTTGACTTGGCTATTGACCCTTGGAGATTCCAATTCAAAAACTGTGAAGATTTATACCTAGGTACTTATGTGTACGGCCTAGTTATGTACAAAGAGTTTTATAAAAAAGCTGAAACTCCTGAATTGAAGCAAGCTTATCAAGATACTATTATCATGATCTACGATAAGTACTTATCTAAAATTGAGGAAAATCCAACTAAATACACTCAATATTGGGATTATAAAGTTCAAGCTTTAGCTAAAGCTACCGACTTACAATTATTGAATAAAGATAATTTCGAGCTAACATATCCTTTATTCCAAAAAGCTTTTGCAGCTAAACCATCTGTATATAGCCCTAACTCTTTAGTGTTATATATGCAAGCAGCTGCCATGAAGAGAACTAAAAAACAATTTGATTGCGATACTATTGCAGACTTATATTTAAAATTAACTGATATTCAAGAAGCAAGTTTTAAAGCAACCAAAGATAGTTTATACTTAAAAGCTCAAGCTAACTTAGATAAATTAGCTGAGACTTGTTTAGATTGTAATTTACTTGTAGATAACTTTACTAAACAATATGCTACCATGAAAGATGATAGCGCTTGGGTTGTTAAAGCTAGTAATATCTTAGATCGTAAAAAATGTCTAAGCAATCCTGAAGTCAGTGGTAATGCAACTATTATAGCAATTTTTGAAAAAGCTGCAGAGGTAAACCAAAGTGCTGATGGTATGTTCCGTTTAGCTTCTTTATATATTGGTAAAAAACAATATGGTAAAGCAGAAGATTTAATTGAAAAAGCTATCAGTCTTGAAGAAGATAACGATCGTAAAGCTGATTTCACATTCACTTTAGCACGTATCAATTTCCAAAATGGTAAAAATAGCGAAGCTAAAAGCAACGCATTAAAAGCTGCTCGTTTAAGACCAAATTGGGGTGCACCTTATATCTTTATTGGAGATATTTACGCATCTGCTTATGGAAAAGTTGGAGCTGAAGACCAATGTTTAAAATACGGTCCGCTTTGGGCAGCAGCTGATAAATACAACTATGCTAAAAGTATAGACCCTTCAAGCGCTGATGATGCAAATAAACAATTAGGTCGTGTGGTAGGTAATTACCCTGACAAACAATCTATCTTCTTCGATTGTCCAAATATTAAAGAAGGTGCAAGTGTTAGCGTAGGTGGTTGGATTGGTGAATCTACAACTGTAAGACTTCGTTAAAAATGCATATAAAAACACATAATATATTCAGTAGCCCCGTATTTACGGGGTTACTTTTTTGTATTATATCACTTTCATTTTCTTGTGCTGAAAACAATTTATCGGACATAGAAAAAATGAAAGAAAAAGAAAAATTACCCTTATTAGTTGGTAAACAAGTAATAATTGAATACACCGACAGCGCAATACTCCAAGCAAAAGTTTATACCAATACCTTAAAAGAATACACCAGTCCGGATAATTACACCGAACTACCCGATGGAGTTTATATAGAATTTTACAATTCCTTAGGCGAAATCACTACTCGTATGCGTTCTAAATATGCACGTTTAGATAAAGCTACCGATATTATGACCGCCAAAGATTCCGTTATTGTAATTAACGAAAACGGGGAAAAACTTAATACCGATAAATTGCATTGGAATAATACCACCAAAATGTTAAATACCGATGCATTTGTGCAAATCTCAAAGAAAGAAGAAATATTATTTGGAGAAGGTTTAGAAGCAAACGAATCTTTTACCAAATACAAAATATTACGTCCACAAGGAAGTATAGCGCTTCAAAACTAAGACTTAATGCATTTCGACCCCATAAGGGTTTGTTATGCATAAAAATAATTTATCTTTGAACCGAAATTGTTGTTTATGGCTAAGAAAAAATTTTCAAAAGAGACTTACTTATACTGGTATGAACTCATGTTGTTGTGCCGCCGTTTCGAAGAGAAATGTGGCCAACTTTACACCATGCAAAAATTTGGTGGTTTCTGTCACTTATATATTGGACAAGAAGCATTAGTTGCTGGATCTGAAAGTGTTTTACGTCGCGATGACCGCGTAATTACCGCATACAGAAATCACGTTCATCCATTCGGACGTGGTATGCACCCTAAATACGTAATGGCCGAGCTCTATGGTAAAGCTACCGGCTGTTCTGGTGGTAAAGGTGGTAGTATGCACATGTTTAGCAAAGAATTAAGCTTCTTTGGTGGACACGGTATTGTGGGTGGACAAATTCCACTTGGTGCTGGTATTGCATTTGCAGATAAATATAGAGGTGGCGACCAAGTTACACTTTGTTATATGGGCGATGGTGCTATACGTCAAGGTGCTTTCCACGAAACACTTAATATGGCTATGTTATGGAAGTTACCAGTAATCTTTATTATTGAAAATAATAAATACGCTATGGGTACTTCTGTTGAACGTACCTCTAACGTTACCGAACTTTATAAGTTAGGTGCTGCCTTCGATATGCCTTCTTTCCCAGTTGATGGTATGCGTTGCGAAGCCGTACATGAAGCAATTGAAGAAGCTGTTAATAGAGCTAGAAAAGGCGATGGCCCTACCCTACTTGAAATGAAAACTTATCGCTTCAAAGGACACTCTATGAGCGACCCACAAAAGTATCGTACTAAAGAAGAAATGGAAGAGTACAAGAAATTAGACCCAATCGATCTAGTTCTTGAAACTATTTATAAAAATAAATACGCTACTGAAGCTGAAATCGAAGCCATTAACGATAAAGTAAAAGCACTAGTTGAAGAAAGTGTACAATTCGCTGAAGAATCGCCACTTCCTGAACCAGAAAAACTTTATGTTGGCGTTTATGCGGAGCCTGATTATCCGTTTATTATGGAATAATAATTTTAAGAACTAAACGAATTTAAATATACTATGGCTGAAATTGTTCGTATGCCAAAACTTTCGGATACTATGACCGAAGGTGTGCTTGCAAAATGGCATAAAAAAGTAGGTGATAAGGTTAAAGCAGGTGATGTTCTTGCTGAAATTGAAACCGATAAAGCTACCATGGAATTCGAATCTTTCCAAGATGGAATTCTATTACACCAAGGTGTAGCTGAAGGTGCTACTGCTCCTGTCGACAGCATATTGGCTATTTTAGGTAAAGAAGGCGAAGATATTTCTGCGCTTCTATCAGACTCTGGTGCTCCTAAAACAGCTACAAAATCTGAAGTAAAAGAAGAGGTAAAAGAAACAAATTCTGAACAAAAAGCTTCGGCTCCAACAGCTCAAAGCAACTCTACTGATAGAATTAAAGCTAGTCCTCTTGCAAAAACTATCGCTAAAGAAAGAGGTATTGATATTTCGCAAGTTCCAGGTTCTGGCGACGGTGGACGTATCGTTAAGAAAGATGTAGAAAACTTTAAAGGTACTGCAGCTGCTTCTAAACCAAGTGCGTCTAATGTAGTTGGAAAAGAATCTTATGATGAAGTTCCTCTTTCGCAAATGCGTAAAACCATTGCACGTAGATTGAGTGAAAGCAAATTTAGCGCACCTCACTTCTATTTAACTATGGAAATAGATATGGATAATGCTATCGCTGCTCGTAAAGCTATTATCGAAAGCGGTGCAAAAATCTCTTATAATGATTTAGTTGTGAAAGCTGCGGCTATGGCACTTCGTAAACACCCTAAAGTAAACTCTTCATGGTTAGGCGATAAAATACGCTATAACCACCACGTTCATATCGGTGTTGCTGTTGCTATTGAAGAAGGTTTAGTAGTTCCTGTAATTAAATTTGCTGACTCTAAAACTTTAACTCAAATCGGAGAGGAAGTTAAATACTTTGCAGGTAAAGCAAAAGATAAGAAAATTCAACCTGCCGATATGGAAGGTAATACATTCACTATTTCAAACTTAGGAATGTATGGTATCGAAGAATTTACTGCAATCATTAACCCACCAGATAGTTGTATCATGGCTGTAGGTGGAATTAAACAAACTCCTGTGGTAAAAAATGGGCAAATCGTTCCAGGAAATATTATGAAAGTAACTCTTTCATGCGACCATAGAAGTGTTGATGGGGCAAGTGGAAGCGAATTCCTTCAAACTTTCAAACAATACATGGAGAATCCAATTCTCATGTTGTCATAAATTTTTCAGAGCCACCTTCGGGTGGCTTTTTTTTTCTCGTCTATTTTAAATACTCCTTAACACACACCTTCAACTTTTTTTATTGAATTTGTAATAGCAGAAAAAAAATCTTCGAAAGGAATAACTATTTTCTGTAAATTTCGTTGTATAAATGTATACCCAATTTAGTGGCTTATGAGATCTATTATTTTATCAATAACCTTCACTTTATTTGTTTCTGGTCTTACTATAGCCCAAACGGATAAAGATTTTCAAGCTCAAAAAGCTAAAATTGACAGGCTATACAATTTACTTCAAAAGAATTATACAGACGATATTAATATCCGTAAAGTTACCGAAGCAGCAATAATTGCTAGTTTGAAGGAATTAGATCCACACTCGTATTATTTAACAGCATCAGAAGTACAACAATCTAACGAAAATTTACAAGGTGGTTTCGATGGGGTTGGAATTAGCTATATTATGGATGAAGATACGCTTATTGTTACCAGTCTTGTTCGAAATGGCCCAGCCGAAAAAGAAGGTGTTTTACCAGGAGATAAGCTAATTTTCATTGGTGATTCCTTAGTTTGTGGAGATAGTAAGAAAACAGCTCTCATCTCAAAAATGCTTCGTGGTAAGAAAAATACCATGGTGCAAGTTAAATTCCTAAGAACGGATGAAGGAATATTAACTTTCAATATTAAAAGAGATAAAATTCCAGTTTATACCGTTCCTTCCTATTATATGATTGATGATAAAATAGGATATGTTAAGGTAACTCGCTTTGGTGCCGAAACAGCTAAAGACCTCAATCAAGCTATTAAAAAGCTTAAAAAAAACGGTATGCAACAATTAATTCTGGATCTCCAAGATAATCCAGGTGGATATTTAAATACTGCTGTAAATATTGTAGATGAGTTTTTACCAAAAGATAAATTAATCACTTTTATAGAAGGAAAAAATAGTCCAAGAAAAGACTACATTGCGAGTAGTAAAGGTGAATTTGAAGAAGGTAATTTAGTAGTACTTGTGAATGAAAACTCTGCATCGGCAAGTGAAATTGTTTCAGGTGCCGTTCAAGATCACGATAGAGGAGTAATAATTGGGCGTAGAACTTATGGAAAAGGTCTTGTGCAAAATACTTATATGTTTAGCGATAGTTCGGCAATTCGGCTTACAACAGCACGCTATTTTACACCTTCAGGCAGATGCATACAAAAACCTTATGAAGATGGTGTAGATTCTTATTTCGAAAAACTGAAAAAAAGGCTCGATTCTGGAGAATTAACTACAGCTGATAGTATTAAATTGAATAGCGAATATGCCTATAAAACAAGTAATTCCAGAACCGTTTACGGCTCCGGCGGAGTTATGCCTGATATATTTGTTCCAAGAGATAGTTTATATAAAGACAGTTTGATTAATTTAATTAATCAAAAAAATATCTTATACAGATTTGCAGTTCAGTATACCAATAAAGGACGTAAAGAAATTTTGAAGCAATTCGAAAATAGTTTTGAAAAATATTTCAAAGAGTTTGACTTGAATGAATCTCAGATTCAGGACTTAGAAGATTTTGCAAAAAAATATAAAGTAGAATTTAGCTATAATGATTTAAATATTTCCGAAAAACAATATATTTATACCTTAATTAAATCAAATATAGCTCGTTTGATTTGGGACAATTCGGAGTTCTACCAATGTTTGAATGAGAATGATCCTATGATTAAATCGGCTATAGAAGTATTAAAAACCGATAAAATAGCTAGTATACTAGAAAAAAATTAAGAAAAATGAATAAAGCGATTATTACAGTAGGTTTACTATTTGCCTTAGGATTAAGTATCAGTTCTTGTGGTAATGGATCAAAAGCTGAAGCACCAGCTGCTGTTGAAAACAATACAGTTGCTGCAGGAGACAATACAGCTCCATACCCTCAACAAAATCCTGCTGATGAAGTAGTTGAAAATCCAACTACCCTATCTTGGAATAAAATGGAACACGATTTTGGTAAGGTGAAGAAAGATTCTCAAAATAATTACGAGTTTACATTCAAAAATACGGGTTCAAACCCATTAATTATTAACTCAGCTAAAGGCTCTTGCGGATGTACCGTACCTGAATATCCAAAAGAACCAGTTATGCCAGGAGAAGAAGGTAAAATCTTAGTTACTTATACCGCTGGTTCTACCGCTGGTGAAACTGAAAAGTTAGTTACTATTGATGCAAACACTGAACCAAGAACTACTACTTTAAAAATTAAAGCAAACGTTCAATAAATTGAACGAATAAGGCTATTAAATAAAAACCATCTCATTTACGAGATGGTTTTTTTATGTCTTTTATTGGTTATCTAAATATTTTAAAAAAGGTAAAAAGTAATCAGGATCTGCCTTTTTCGACAAGTAAAACTCTATTTGTCTGCTACCCTCACCTTCTTTTATTAAACTTTTTAAACGGTTAACGGTACCTTGATTTCCATCTAATATATGTACCGTTTCTGGAATAAATTTACGAAGCTGATTTTTGAAATAATTAAAATGAGTGCAACCTAATACTATAGAATTGTATTCATCCCAATTAAAGGGTTCTAATTTCAATTTAAGATAATCGAATAAAGCAGGACTATCGAATTCGAATTTTTCGGCAAATAGGACTAATTCTTGAAGAGATAAAACATCCACTAAATCGTCCATATTTAGATCATGAATTAACTCATTCAATTTTTGACCGCGTAAGGTACTATCGGTTGCTGTTATTAAAATTCTACCACTATCATGTATTTTTCCGGCCAATTTCACAGCAGGCTCCATTCCCACTATAGGAAGATTAGGATATTTCTCTCTTAATTGATTTACAGCGGCACTAGTTGCAGTATTACAAGCTAAAACTATAGCCTTACAATTATGTTTTTGCAGAAATTCAACCGCATCAAATACCAAATTTCTAATTTCCTCGGTAGTTTTTACTCCATATGGCGCATTTAAACAATCTCCGAAATAAATAAAATCTTCATTAGGTAATTGTTGCAAAGCCACATGCAAAGTGGTTAATCCACCCACTCCAGAATCAAAGAATGCAATTTTATTGGCTAACATATACGCTAATATAAAAATTTAGGGTATAAAAAAAGCTGCTTTAAAAAGCAGCTTCTTTATAATATCGTGTAATGGCAAATTACTTTTTAGCCATTTTTTGGTAACGAGTATTGAATTTGTCGATACGACCAGCGGTATCAACAAGTTTGATTTTACCTGTATAGAACGGGTGAGATGTACTTGAAATCTCCAATTTATAAAGAGGATACTCGTTTCCATCTTCCCAAACAATGGTCTCTTTAGTGTTAACACAAGACTTTGTCAAAAAAGTTTCTTCGTTTGACATGTCTTTGAATACAACGTAACGGTAATTTTCCGGATGAATATCTTTTTTCATTTCCTGCTATTTTTGGGACTGCAAATTTACAACTTAAATCTTTAAAGCAAAATTTATTTTAGAAAATATTTCATTTTTCATCATTTATCCCACTGAAGTCTTACTGCTAGTCCATATCAGAACCTTCAATTTCTGATCAAATGGATCGCAATTTGCAACAAAATTCTCAAAAGGCTCAGCCCCCATTAATCCTATTATATCTAATACTGATATTAATCGCTCTTGGAAGCTTCCTAAAGGAAAAGCCTCTTCTTTAATCTCTTGCCATTTTCTTAATTCAGACGCCAATTCTAATTTATGATCCCTATATATTCGCTTTTCTAATTGCTCTATGATTTTCTCGAACTTTCTATTCGCTGCGGGAATATAGGCCTTCGACTTTCTACCTAAGCTTTCACGCTTCGACAAGTCCTCAAACCTCATCCCAAAATCATTCTTCCATCTCAACCATTCTTCATCTTTCTTAATCCTCTTTTCTACCCAAAACTTCTCAATTTCTTCTAAATTCTTCCACAAAACATCTATTTCCAAACCATTTTCTACTAAAAACTGATAAGATTCTTCCCTCAAGAAAATAAAATTATCTCTATGTACTAAAACTGGATAATCTACATCTACCGCCTTGAATATATTGGTAAGTTGTAACCAATACTTCAATTCTGCGGGGCCTCCTACATAAGCTAAATTAGGCAAAATATATTCTTGATAAAGCGGGCGCAAAACTACATTGGGACTCAATTTTTGAGGTTCAGACATCAATGCTTCTAAGCTCAATTCTCTTTGCCCAACTTTGTATTTGTCCCCACTGCGCTCAATTCTAACTCTTTCAGCATCGTCCAGATAAAACAAATTAATCTCACGACCATGAATTTGAGGCGCCATACCCAATTTAGCTAAAGCCTCGTTTGCTTCTTCCAACTTGCTAATACTGAAATTCTCATTCAACTCCCGTTCTAAAATTCTGGCAAAGCTTTTCTTAAATTCAGCATGATCGGCATCAATACACACTAAACCTTGATTTCCAAACCATGCATTAGCCATTTTTCGGGTAGCTTCTGCAATTGAATTTGATTGTAAATAAGCCTTTTCGAGCTCTAAAAAGAACGACGACATCTCTAATTCTGGATGCACGCTCTTTAAAGCATCAAATGCTTCTTGCGTATATTTTGAATTTATTCGTCCTACCGCACCAGCGCGATCTGAACTATAACTAAATTTCTGATTTTTTAGGTAAACATGATTAGCTTCTTCGAAATCATGATCTTCGGTAGCCATCCAAAACACCGGAATTATCTTATAATCCGGCATTTGATCTTGTAATTGCTGCGCCAATTTAATTACCGAAGCCAATTTTATCACAAAATACAAGGGACCTCCTAAGAAACAAACTTGATGTCCGGTGGTTACTGTAAATGTTTTTTCATCACTTAAAGCTTCAATATTTTCTTTAAGTTTTGCAGAAAGCTTAATGCCTTTATATTGTTCTAAAAGTACATGTTTAAGAATATTTCTTTGATATTGAGAGAAACGACGATTATGAGCTGCAGTCTTTAATCCTTCCCAATTAGAAGCATATGGTACATATTTACGCAAAGGGCTATTTTCTACCGAAAGTTGTTGTATTTCGTTAGGAACTACACTTTTTAAAATAGATGCTTGTCGTTGCGTTTTTACCATACCTCAAAGTAACACATTTTCGCTAAATAGTTCTCTATACTCATGCTTCCAAACGGGTGTATTTAACCCTATTTTAAGAAAAGTTTCTTCAAAATATGAAGGAAATGGAGCTTCAACTTCTAACCAATGGTTAGTAATAGGATGTTTAAAGCGAATTCGCCATGCATGTAATAACATATTATTCAAATGCATTTTTTCTCTAAACATTTTATTATGCTTACATTCTCCGTGCTTTAAATCGCCAATTATATAATGCCTAATATGAGCCATATGCCTTCTAATTTGGTGCATACGTCCGCTTTTAGGCAAAACCAATCCAATACTATATCTACTTTGTGGATATTTACTTACATATACATCTATAGTAGTTTGGCCGAGTTTAGCAAAAAGTGTTTTAGCTTCTTGCAGTTTACCATTTTCTTTTTTTAGTGGCGAGTCAATAATTCCATTATCTGGCAAGAATCCACGAACCAAGCATAGATAATACTTTTCGGCCTCAACATCTCGCAAATTTGCTTGCAACTTTGCATCGGCCTCTTTATCTATGGCACATACTAATACTCCAGAGGTTTTACGATCTAAACGATGTGCGGGATAAACCTTCTTCCCTATTTGATTTCTCAGGTATTGAACTAGAAAAGCCTCTTGTTCTTCAGCAATTTTAGTTTTATGAACGAGCAAACCTGCTGGTTTCGACACCACCACGATATGCTGATCCATGTAAAGAATAGGAATTTCTGGAATGGAAGCTTCCATTAAATCACTTCAATTTGTTTAGCCAAATCAACCGTTTTGGCACGTAATTTATTCATATCACAACCTAAATCGTCGTAGGCTAAAACTACTCCCATACGGCGGTACGGACGTTGAACAGGTTTTCCAAACAATCGCACCTCTGTTTTTGCAACAGAAAGAACTTTTTCAAGCCCTTCGAATTGAGGAAAATCTTTCGATTCTTTATTAGCCAAAACCACGGCACTAACGCCCGATTTAAGCAATTCAATTTCTGGAATAGGTAAACCTAAAAAGGCGCGGGCATGTAATTCAAACTCGTTCAAATTTTGCGTTCCAGCCAAAGTAACCATGCCAGTATCGTGCGGACGAGGAGAAAGTTCTGAGAAATACACTCCATCTTGGCCTATGAAGAATTCAACGCCCCAAATTCCAGCACCACCAAGAGCTTTAGTAACTTTAGCTGCCATATCCTTCGCACTATTTAAATCGGCTTCAGAAATGGCGCAAGGTTGCCAGCTTTGTTGGTAATCGCCACGTTCTTGTATGTGTCCTATAGGCGCACAAAAAAGCGTTTCTCCATTTTTTTGAGTAATGGTTAAAAGCGTAATTTCCGTATCAAATTTCACAAAAGCTTCTATAATAGCTTCTGCGATATCACCTCGTTTACCTTCCATAGCGTAATTCCAAGCCTTTTCAATATCAGCTTCAGACTTAATTACACTTTGGCCTTTTCCACTTGAGCTCATTAAAGGTTTAATCACGCAAGGAAACCCAAGATCCTCAACAGCAGCTTTACATTCTTCTAAAGTAGTAGCGTAGTGGTATTTTGCGGTTTTAAGTCCAAGTTCTTTAGCTGCCAAGTCGCGAATTAACTTACGATTCATCGTAAAATTAGCGGCTTTTGCGCTTGGAGTTACCTGAATACCAGCTGCTTCAAAATCATAAAAAACTTCGGTTCTGATTGCTTCTACTTCAGGAACAACAATATCGGGTTTATGTTTATCAACGATAGATTTAAGTTGAGAGGCATCAAGCATATTGATTACTTCGAACTCGTGGGCAACTTGCATAGCTGGGGCTCCTTGGTATGAATCGACAGCGATAACATATTGACCTAATCGTTGCAGAGCGATAACCACTTCTTTTCCTAATTCGCCACTTCCTAGTAGCATAATTTTTTTGCGCGTTGCCATAAATTATTGAGCTAATTGTTTAGAATACTGTCTAATTTTTGCGTATTTAATCATACTTGAGAAGGCGGATAAGCTACAAATAAGAAATCCGGTGTATCCGTCTAAAATTCCAAGTTTAATAAAGTAAGAGTGAAAGAATTTCCAGAAAAAGCCAAAGATAACATGAGGTACAGAGCAGGTACGCCCTTTTTTCACGGCTTCTTTAGCGGCAATTTCGGTGAATTTTTCGATTTGTTTAATATGTTCTGATATGCTATAGTAGCTATAATGTAGAATATCGCCTTTTAGTTTTCCGTATGGGGCTTTTTTATCGAACAATTCCCATTTATCGTGTGGGTTTTCGCCGCCCCATTCACCGGCCTCTTTTTTCCAAAGGCGGGCTTTAGTATCGGGGTACCAA
Source organism: Bacteroidia bacterium (assembly GCA_036562365.1). Taxonomy (GTDB): domain Bacteria; phylum Bacteroidota; class Bacteroidia; order CAIKAF01; family CAIKAF01; genus JACVCJ01. The sequence continues at coordinate 12,371 of DATCKI010000284.1, forward strand.
CCTGAGTGTTTCACCCATTTACCGCAATAGTTGGTAAGGCGATTCATGCGATATGCATTGAACTGAGGATTTTTAAGTACACGAACGATTTCGGATTTTAAAGTTTCGTCGAGAGCTTCATCAGCATCGAGCGACAGAACCCAAGAATTTGAGGCATAAGATACGGCAAGATTCTTTTGTTGGATGTGACCTAAAAAGGCTTGAGGTATAAAACGTACATTAAATTCGGAACAAATTTCCTGAGTTTTATCGGTAGAAAGAGAGTCGAGA
>DATCKI010000291.1:0-3805 GCA_036562365.1 Bacteroidia bacterium
TGATGAAATTAATACCTTCTTAAACGAATCTAATAACCAAGTTGCAAGAGAAAAATCTAGCTTTTTGAGAGGCGAAAAACGTATTCCTGATGATGCCGTAATTGCAGTAGATCCTTTTACCGAAGATATTTATTATAGCACGCAAGAAGACTTCTCGTTCAGAATAGTTAGATTAGAAAGAAAAGGAAACTATTCTCTTAAAACGGCTATCACTAAAAACCTTAAAAATGTTGGTAATATCAGTTTCATGACTATACATCCCAACGGAAAAAGTATTCTCATGAGCAATGGTAACGACTTATTCATTCTGAATAAATTTGATGATGATTCGGTTACTTTCCTTCCTGATATTGTAAATTCAAATGCTTTAGAACCAAGTGGAGTCTTCTATAAAGATGGTATTCTATTCTCTAGCAATAGAGACGGTTTTATGCGTATCTTTTATTACAACTTTAAAACCCAAGAATTAAATCTCTTTAAAGACGATATTTTACCTAAATACTGTAATATTCAAATCGCTTCTTATGACGAAGCTACTGATCGTATCGTTTATATTAGAGATGGTAAAGGAAGTATTGGTAAAAGCGATATACTATTCTTAGATAACAATAAAGAATACAATGCTGGCACTAAAATAAATACCTTCGACAACGAAAATTGGGTAAGCTATACATCAACTGGTGCTTTCTTTACAACGCACGGTGATTCAATCCTACGTTTCATTAGAAGAAAAGAAGTACCATATAATCCTGTTTATATTAGTGGCACTCACTTATTATCTTTTTCCGAAAAATTATTCTATACCGATATGCCACTTGGGTATAAAACCACTCAACAAGAAAATGTGGTAATTACTGGAGAAATTATCAATCGTCAAAGTATTCAACAACCTTTCTTTATTCAAATTTCTAACCCAGATAGTTCTACCATCCCTTCAACTTTCTATAAAGACTCGCTTAGTGGGCAATTTAGAGCTATACTTCCTCGTAGAGGAAAATATTTAATTTGGGTACATTCTAAAGACTATGTGCCATATGTGAAGGAAATAAATGCAGAAGCTATTTATACTGGAGCCGAAAATTTAAATATAGAATTAAGTCCAATTAAAAATGGAAGTGGTTTTATACTTCCTTTCATATCTAGCAATAGAGAACTTACTAAACAAGAAATTGAGCAATCTTTCGAATTGAAATACCTTATTCAATGGATGAAAGATAATCCAAAAGCTCGCATACAAATTGCTGTGCATACCGATAGCTTAAATATGACACCCAATGCCATTAAATTTGGAGAAGAAAAAGCAATTGGTATATATAATTTCTTAAAAACTAAAGACATAGAAAAACGAAGATTAGATTGGCTATTCGAAGGTCCAAGTTCACCTGCATATCCGAATAATACCACGCAAAACAGAGCATTAAACAGAAGAACTGAAATCATTATTAGTACCAAGTAATGGAAACACATATACGTATAGTTGATACCGGCGATGGCTCTCATAGCCTTAGAAACGATGCGTTGAATGAAAACTACCATTCATGGCACGGTGCTATCGAAGAAAGTAAATATGTCTTTCTGAAAATGGGTTTAAGCAAAGCCCTAGAATCTTTCAAGCAAATCAATATTCTTGAAGTAGGATATGGAACTGGATTAAATGCCAGCTTAGCTCTAAACTTCTGCATAGAAAATTCTATTCCTGCAACTTATTTCGGAACCGAAACCTACCCTATTCCAACTTCAATAATGAAGAATTTAAATTACCCTTCTTTCTTTAATGAAGGTGAAAACTACATCTTCCAAATACTAATTGATGCAGAATGGAATAACATTATTGAATTTAATGATTCCGTAAAAGCGGTGAAAAAGTTAGAGAGTTTTCAAGACTTAGAAAAAGAAAGCTTACTAGCTCCAATCAATCTTATATTTTACGATGCTTTTGCCCCAGAGAAACAACCCGAAATGTGGTTACCAAGCATATGGGACAAATGTTTTGAGTTGTTAGAATCAGGCGGAGTATTCGTTACCTATTGCGCAAAAGGTCAGTTTAAGCGCGATTTAAAGGCAAGTGGATTCATTATAGAATCCTTAGCAGGACCTCCAGGCAAACGCGAAATGGTACGTGCCATCAAGCCATAAAAAAAAGTAAATGCTTAAGCACTTACTTTTTCAATGAGAATGGAAAAGGTAATATATCTTTTACAGCTTCCACCATTAATATTTTTCCATTTCCACCCGGAATCCAAACTTGAATTGGGCTTCCTTGTTTGTTTTCGTACTCCATAAGTGCTTGTCGGCAACTACCACACGGAGCACAAATCCCACCTGTTTCAGTACAAGTTATATACACACTTTGCATCGCAACACCTGGATTATCAGCCGAAGCTTTGAAAATTGCCACACGCTCTGCACAAAGTCCATCCGGATAAGCAGCATTTTCTTGATTATTTCCTGTATATACAGCACCATTTGCTAAAACTACTACGGCACCCACTTTAAAATTTGAATAGGGTGCATAAGCTTTTTCTTGCGCTTTTTCTGCCATTTCTATAAAATCTGCATCTTTTTCAGGTACATCTGCTATAGATTCAAACTCATTTACTGAAATTTCATATTTTAATTTCTTCATGTTTTGCTTAGTTAATTAGTTCATCATTCTCATGAATATAAATACCATTTGCCTGATATTCAAGACTAAAAAGTATCATTTTTTTCGCTAAATGTGCAGCAGAGATGCCTCGGTATTTCTTTAATTTACCAATGAGTAACCACGAAAATAAACTATTTATTACAATTCCCAACTTCTCACCTACTCTTTGTTCCTTTCTATCCCCTAATAATATAGATGGTCTATAAATATGAACTTCTTCTATCCCACTCAATTTTAACATACTCTCTACTTCTCCCTTAGTCCTTAAATAGAAATTCTTCGACTCTGCATTTGCCCCTATACTACTTATTAAATGAAATTTAATATTACTCAACTGAGCCGCATCCATCAAGGCTTGAGGTATTCCTACATCCACCTTTCTAAAATTTTCTTGCGACTTAGCCTTTTTTATAGTAGTACCTACACAGCAGAAAACTACATCTGCTTCAGTCCAAAATTCATATTTTTTAATATCTGAAAAATCGGTAATAATCTGTTCTAATTTGGGATTTTCTATTTCTAATTTCCGTCTCCCCAAGCTTATAACACGCCCATAGTCTGGACTTTGCAATAACAACTCCAATAAATTGCCACCAACTAAACCACTTGCTCCTGCTATAATTGCTATTTTCCTTTGTAACATCTTAATTGTATTTTAGTGCCGAAATTTAACGGATATTTCCAATAAACTAATTAAAATGAGTACATTTTATAACGCCAAGGTAGTAAAAATACAAAGAGAGACTGATGATGCCGTATCTGTGTATTTCGAAGTAGCTCCTGAATTTAAAAGCGAATTCAACTATAAACCAGGGCAATATATCACCATAGAACAAGAAATTAACGGAGAAACTGTGCGTAGAGCTTATTCTCTTTGTACTTCTCCATTTACTGATACTATCCCGGCAGTAACCGTTAAACGCGTTGATGGCGGACTAATGAGTAATTGGGTGAACTCTTCGTTAAAAGAAGGTATGAACATCCAAATTTTAGCTCCTGAAGGAAGATTTACTCCAACTTTAGATGCGAATGCTAAAAAACATTATTTCTTATTTGCAGGTGGAAGTGGAATTACTCCCAATATGTCTATACTTAAATCGGTACTTACTCAAGAACCGAATTCTGTAGTTACCCTTATTTATGCAAATAGAAATAAGA
>DATCKI010000171.1:0-2147 GCA_036562365.1 Bacteroidia bacterium
AAACAAAAACCTAAGGAAATAACTGCCAATGGACATACTCGTTTAGACCCATATTACTGGTTAAACGAAAGAGATAACCCTGAAGTTATTGATTACTTAAACCAAGAAAATAAATATACAGAAGAAGGCTTAGCTCATACTAAAGAACTTCAAAACATCCTTTTCGAAGAAATGAAAGGGAGAATGAAAGAAGATGATAACTCTGTGCCCGTTTTTCTTCGCGGATATTACTATTATACTCGATTCGAAAAAGGTAAAGAATACCCAATTCAATGCCGTAAAAAAGGTAGTCTTGATGCCCCTGAAGAAATTATCTTAGATCATAATATCCTTGCAGAAGGTAAATCTTTCTGCCAAATTGTTGGTACTACCATTAGCCCAGATAATACTAAACTTTGCTATGGCGCCGACTTTACTGGTAGACGTCAATATGCCATGTTCGTTATCGATATTGCAAGCGGAAAAGTTCTTGAAGACCCCGTTCTTAATACCGATGGTGGTTACGTTTGGGCTAACGATAATAAAACTTTGTTTTATGATGTTAAAGATGAAGTAACCCTTCGTACCTACAAAATCAAAAAACATATTATTGGAACTCCAGCTTCTAAAGATAAAACTGTATTCGAAGAAAAAGACGAAACCTTTAACTGTGGGGTTTCTAAATCTAAATCTGAAAAATATATATTCATAAGTTCTCATAGTACCACTACAACTGAATACAGCATTATTCCTGCTGATAAACCTGATGAAAAAATTAAAGTTATTGCACCTCGTTTAAGAGATAACCTCTACTATGTTGAACACTTTGGAGATAATTTCTATATCCGAACTAACTTAAATGCGCGTAACTTCAAAATGGTTAAATGCCCAGTTAACGCAACTGACCGTAATAACTGGAAAGACCTTTTTGCATATAAAGACAACGTTTTAACCGAAGACTTCGACGTATTTAAAGACTATTTAGTTCTTGAAGAAAGATTCGAAGGACTTACTCGTATTCGCGTTAAATCTTGGAAAACCCCTATTGATTATTTTATTCAATTCGACGATCCTGCATATTCTGCGTATATGCATCAAAACCCTGATTTTAACACGAGCTTATTCCGATACGGATACTCATCTTTAAATCAACCTCAAACTATTTTCGAAATTGATTTAGATACCAAAGAAAGAAAAACTCTTAAAGTCCAAGAAATCCCTAGTGGATACGATGCAAGTTTATATCAAACAGAACGAGTTTGGGTGACAGCCAGAGATGGAGCTAAAGTCCCAATGTCTATTGTTTACCGTAAAGATAAATTTGTAAAAGGCCAAAACCCTACCCTTATATATGGCTATGGTTCTTATGGTATTACTGTGGATCCTTCTTTTAGTATCACCCGTATTAGCCTTTTAGATCGAGGATTTGTATACGCAATTGCACATATACGTGGTGGACAAGATTTAGGCCGTCAATGGTATGAAGCCGGAAAATTATTTCAAAAGAAAAATACCTTTAACGACTTCATCGATTGTAGTGAATTCCTTTTGAATAATGGATATACTAAAAAAGGTGGTTTATACGCTATGGGTGGTAGTGCAGGTGGTTTACTTATGGGCGCTGTTATGAACGATCGCCCAGACCTCTATAACGGAGTTATTGCTGCCGTACCTTTTGTTGACGTGGTTACTACTATGCTCGACGAAACTATTCCGCTTACAACCGGCGAATTCGACGAATGGGGAAACCCTAAAAACAAAGAATTCTACAACTATATCCTTTCTTATTCTCCTTACGATAACCTTAAAGAAGTTGAATACCCGAACTTGCTCATCACAACTGGGTTGCACGACTCTCAAGTGCAATACTGGGAACCAGCAAAATGGATAGCTAAATTAAGAACACTTCATAAAGGAAATAACAAACTGTACCTCCATACCGATATGGAAGCCGGACATGGTGGTAAAAGCGGAAGATTCCAACGCTTACATGAAATAGCCATGGAATACGCTTTCTTACTAGACTTAGAAGGAATTAAAAATTAATGAAAAACGCCTCTTTCGAGGCGTTTTTTTATACTATTTTGTCTTTTCTAACTTATTCAACTTCTTTATTATACTTTCTTTCTCTCCAACACTTGCTATTTCAAGACTCAAAGCCTTTTTAT
>DATCKI010000292.1:0-5564 GCA_036562365.1 Bacteroidia bacterium
TACCATAGAAAAGGTTAAAGTAGAATACTTTATTTTAGCCCAATTACGTTTAGATATTAAGCGAAAAATACCTGGACAATTCATTAATACAATTCATAACTGTTTAGCTCCAATAGAGCAAAAATATCCAGGGTGTTTCGAGTTGATACATACAGAAGGAAGCGATGAAATTACCCAAGTTGTAAAGCTTAATTACGACTATATAGATCGCATGCGTTTGGCAACTTCGCAACAAGAATTATTGAACAATAATTAATTTTTTAGAAAATTGAAGAACGAAGAATTACATAAAGAGAGAATACAGTATTTTGATCGCATAGCTTCTAAATTGCATAAATATAGAGGCTCAAGAAATTATTACTGGGGCGATATAGAGAAATATTGTAATTTCTATATACACGAAGAAGATAGCGTACTAGAAGTAGGCTGTGCCAATGGCGATGCCTTGTCTAAATTAAATGGTCGCCGTAAGGTTGGTATAGATTTTAGTTCTGCTATGATAGATGAAGCTCGTAAGTTACATTCAGATATAGAGTTTCATGTGATGGATGGACATAATATTACATTAAATGAAAAATTTGATGTAATTATTGTTTCAAATTCTATTGGATTTTTTGATGATGTACAACAAGTTTTTGAAGAAATAAAAAAGGTTTCTCACTCTCAAACACGTGTTATCATTACCTATTATAACCATTTATGGGAGCCACTTTTGAAATTTGCGGAGTTTATTGGTATTAAGCAGAAAACCCCACAACAAAGTTGGTTATCAGCTCAGGATATGGAGAATATACTTGAGTTAGCTGGTTGGGAAGTATTTAGAAGTACTCGCCGTTTACTTATACCTTTCAATATACCTGTATTAAGCTGGTTAGTAAATAAGTATATAGCCAAATTACCTTTGTTTAATAATCTTTGTATAAACAGCTATCAAAACGCTCGGTTAGTACAAGATGTGAATCAGGATGTTTCTGAAAAATATAGTACAACTGTTGTAATTCCGGCACGTAACGAGAGTGGAAATATTGAGAATGCTATATTGCGTTTACCTAAGTTTGGAAAACATATTGAAATCATTTTTGTTGAGGGGAATAGTACAGATGATACTTGGGAGAAAATTCAGGAGATTCAGGCTAAATATAAAGATACCCACGATATTAAAATTGCACGTCAGGATGGAAAAGGCAAGGGTGATGCGGTGCGTAAAGGTTATAGCATAGCTACTGGCGATATTTTAATGATATTAGATGCTGATTTAACTGTTCCACCAGAGGATTTACCTAAGTTCTATAATGCCATAGCATCAGGAAAGGCCGAGTTTATTAATGGAACCCGCTTAGTATATCCTATGGAGAAAAAAGCAATGCGTTTCTTAAATATGTTAGGAAATAAGTTTTTTAGTATGCTTTTTTCATGGTTATTAGAACAACCAATAAAAGATACCTTATGTGGAACTAAAGTGATGTTTAGACGCGATTATGAGCGTTTAATTAAGAATCGTAAGTTCTTTGGAGAGTTTGATCCATTTGGCGATTACGATTTGTTATTTGGAGCCTATAAGTTAAACTTAAAGATATTAGATTTACCTGTTCGATATAGAGAAAGAACCTATGGAGATACTAATATTAGTCGTTTTAAACATGGACTACTTTTATTGAGAATGTGTAGTTTTGCTGCAGGTAAAATCAAGTTTATTTAGAAATAAAATACTACTAAATATAAACCTAAGGACGAGAGCAATCTCGTCTTTTTTTTTGCGTAAGGGGTATAAAAAAAGCGAGAGTAAAACTCTCGCTTTATATAAATTAAAATGGCTTAGCTTATTGTTTAATGAAGCTTTGACGTCCAATGATATTGTTACCTTCCACGATAACGATGTTGTATAATCCGCTAGCTAATTGAGAAACAGAGATAGCTTGGTTATTACCGTTAAATGCACGCATATAAGCGATACGACCAGAAGCATCGATAAAACGAACTTGACCGTTGTTAACGTTAGTATTAACGTTTACATTAATTACATCGCTAGATGGGTTAGGAAAGATTTTTACTTCAGTAGAAGACATTAAATCTTCTTTTAAACCATTTTCGTAGACTAAAGCGATATCATCAATAAATAAAGTACTACCAACTTTACCTTTACAGTTAGTAAGGTTAATGAAGTCGTAACCAGCACTAGAAACGCAAAGAATGATGATAGTATCTGGGTTACCAGCATTAAGTTCTACGAAATCAGCTTCGAAGTAAGTCCAGCTAGATTCGCTAAATTTAATAATTTGTTTAGCTAAAGTTAAAGTTTCGCGAACACCACCTACGTTACGAGTAGTAGCAGCGCTGAACTCTGCTGAGTCGCCTTGTACTGAAGTGTACTTAAACCACCCTACGAATTTAGAAGGTTTTTCAGTGAAAGGAACACCGATAGTAGCACCAAATGTAGTAGAGTTGAAGAATGGAGTGATAGTACCTAATGCACCTGGAATGAAGATAGGTGAACTTAAGAAGTCAACTGAACCAGATACAACTCTTGCAGCGAAGTTGCCACCATGTACATTTGAAGTTTCTTTGAAACAATTTACAGGAGGTGGGCCAGGGAATTCAGTAATCTTGTTTAAAGATTTAAGCATTCCGCCTGTTGGCTCTGAATAAGAGATTGGAACCGCACCATTAGTAAAGCTTGTATCTTTCCAACTTTCTAAGTTACCATTAGTAATTGGCGTTTGTGCAATTACTAGGCTAGAAGTTAAAAGACTTGATAAAAGTAAAAGTTTTGCTTTCATATATTTCTTGTTATTGTGAACCGATTATTAAATTTTAAAAGTTAATTGTAATTGACTTGATCTTGGCGCTTCAGCATTCATAGGTCTTAATGTATAAATAGCGTTTAAAACGTTATTCATTAAATATGCTAAGCGAATTCTATTTTTATAAGCAACGCTGATACGAGCATCGAATACAACGGAGTTTTGATTGTGATTAGAATAATAGTGGTTAATACCAGTTCCTAATCCACTAGGAGCATCAAAGTTAAAGAAGAAATAGTCGATATTTCTCATGCCACTATAGAATTTAACTGAAGCCCCAACCCCAAATTCGAACTTGCTAAGTTTGGCTCCACCAAAGTTTGATAAGTTAACTTGAAGGTCGAATTTTGCCATGTGCTCAATACGATATTTCAATAAACGTACAGAGCTATCTGGAGCTGTTGAATTATTGGTATTTCCATGTACTAACGATGAGCTATTTAAGAATGTAACATAAACGCTATCGTTACTAAATGGGTTACCTGTGTGGTATTGACCAACAACTTGGTCTGGGTCTAACGACATAGGTTTGGTATAAGTATAACCAGCTAGTAATTGTAATTCAACGTGTTTTCCGATTTTACCCATACCTGCAAGGGTAACTTCAGCACCTGGCACATGAGCACGACCTGTATTTACGAATTGGAAACCTGCTCCTTGCATAGTTGAAGGGGTAGGAGAGAAGTTATAACCCCATTTACCAGCGTAAAATTCTACGAAGTTTTTATAACGTTGATAGAAACCAACAAGATCAATAAAACCAACGAAGTTTCTAATACGGAACATTTGTTTAAATCCTAATTCAACATTGTAAGACGACTCAGGTTTAAGATCAGGATTAGGATAGAAACCGAAACCACCAACAGAGGTTTGAATATATCTTTCTCCGATGGTTGGGTAACGAAAACCTTGACCAAATGAAGCACGTAAGTAAGTACCACGAGTAATTTCATAGTTAGTACCTGCGCGGAATACAGGTTTACCTGTAGATTCTCCATTCACTTCAAAATATTCGAAGCGTGCACCAGCAAGAACAGTTAATTTTTTGAAGAATTTCTTTTCTATTTGAGTGAAAAGAGCTGCATTTAATTGCTTACTAGTATTAGAACTATCAGGTGTGCCAATAAATACTTCAGACACAGCATGTGTATAGGTAGCCATTAACCCTGTAATTAAGTTAAAGTCTAATTTTTTAAAGTGACGTTGGTATTGGTACTCACCGAAAATATTGTGCGAAGCAGCATTCTGTCCACGGTCGCTCTTATTATCGCTATAGAAATAACGAGATTTTAAGCTATGCTTATCATTAACTTTATTGATATAGGTAATAGTTGGGTCTATGTAAAACATAGTGTTTTTAAAGTTGATAAGGGTACCAGGGAAAGCTTTAAAGTGCCCAACGGTATCGTTTAACCAGAAAGAAGCTTCAGCTTGTTCTTGGTACATAAAGTTACCAGCTAATCCAATAGAAAGCCCTTCAACTTTTTTAGGAGTATATTTAATAGCAAAGTTCACACGACCACGTTTGTCGTATTCCCCTTTATTCTTTTTAGAGATATAAGAACTATCAATAATTAAGTGGCCTGGGATAATTTCTTCGCCACCAACATAACCTTGATCCCAATAGAAATTCATGCCCACAACCATATCAACTTCTTTAGATAATTTACGAGCATGTAAAGCGCTAAGTCCGGTGAAGAAAGGGTTTTTGCCTTTATCGTAGTAGCGCATTTTTTCGTCTTTAGGGTCGTGATAAACCCCAGCGAATAAATTGATTTTAGTTTCAGGTTTACTTTTAGCGAAAGCGGTTCTCACGTTAATGGCACCATTTAGGGCAGATGATCCATAAAGTACCGAAGAAGCCCCTTTCATAACCTCGATTTGTTCTACGTTTTCGACAGGAACGAAGCCCCAAACTGGTCGACCAGCATCGGCACGCATAAGAGGCATATCGTCGACAAGAATGGTAACACGTGCTCCAAGACCCGAAGCAAAACCAGACCCACCACGAATTTGCGGTTCGTTATCGATAATAGCCACACCTGGAGTAGCATCGATAGCTTTATCGATAGAAACTACGTTTTTATTTTCGATTAAGGTTGGTTTAATAACTTCAACAGAGGTGGTTAACTCTTCTTGACGTTGTTCGAATTTAGAGGAAGAGAATACAACCGTATTCAATTGAGTATTAGTTTTATTAAGTCTGATTATAATTTCAGAATTATTTTCTTTTTTCACCTCAATAATACGGGTAGTTTTTTCATAACCAATAACAGAGAAGGTAATATTATTTAAACCAACTTTAAGTTTGATTTTAAAATCGCCATCAATACCAGAAGAAGCGCCGGTTCCAGCTTCTTTGGCAGAGATATTAACGAATGGAAGTCCTTCTTTGGTATCTGCGTCAACAACCTTACCCGTAATTTCTACTTCTTGAGCTAAAGCAACAAAAGAGAGAGAAAAGAGTAGTAAAAGGGTTGAGAATATGGATTTTGTGTATAGTTTTAGCATTTAATTTCCAATTGTTGTCACGGCAAAATTATGCATTCGCTATAGTAAAACAAGAATTTGCCTACTTAATTTTGAACATAAGACGGTGGTAAACGTCTCAAGTTACTTGCTGTATTGTTAAAATGTGGAAAAAACTTAATTTTTTTTTATAATTTTTGTTTTTGGTTTACAGGGCTTTATGTAAATTTGTTAGTTGAACTTGGTGAATATTAAATAAAATAAATTTACATTAGCCATATATAACTGATAAAG
>DATCKI010000293.1:0-2780 GCA_036562365.1 Bacteroidia bacterium
CTTACGATCCTAAACCAGTTTCTGGGGTTTCTACTAAATTAGATGAATACCTAGGTATTCTTTCTCCCGATAATAAACTTATGTACTTTATTCGCAAGTACCCAGATTCTAAGTCTGATATAGGATTTAAAGAGGTGTTTATGTCGGCAAAAAATATTGGAAACTTTGAATTTGAAGACGGCGAAGCCATGGCTCCACCATTTAACTCTCGTTTTAACCTTGGTGCCGCCTCCCTTACCGCCGATAATAACGAAATGTACCTCGTAATCTGCGAAGGAAACATCTCTAATAATTGCGATATTTATTACTCTAAACGCGAAAATCTAAATTGGACTCAGCCTATAGCACTCCCAAATGGAATAAATGCAAAAGGTTATTGGGACTCGCACCCAACTGTCTCTTACGATGGTAAACAAATGGTTTTTGCTTCTAATCGTCCCGGTAGTAAAGGTATGGACCTCTATTATACAGAAAAAGATGAAGCCGGTAACTGGAAAACTCCTAAAGCGCTTCCCGCTGAAATTAATACCGATAATAACGAAGGGCACCCTTTTCTTCATTCCGATTCTAAAACCCTTTATTTCTCTTCAAGAGGACACGATGCCGTTGGAGGGTACGACTTCTTTATGAGTAAACAAAATCCAGATGGTTCCTGGACTAAAGCTAAAAATCTTGGTACCCCAATTAATACCGAAAAAGATGAGCGTGGAATTTTTGTTAGTCTTGATGGTACCATGGCTTTCTTCTTTGGTGATGGTGTGAAAGGTGGAATTGGTGGTTTAGATCAGTTTAAGTTCCCTCTATACGAAGAAGTACGCCCAGAGAAAATTAAAATGGTAAAAGGGCAACTCCAAAAAGAAGATGAATTGGCTGTTATGCCATCTAAAATTGAAGTGAAAAACCTTAGAACGAACGAGGTTTCGACTATAGATGTAAATGTAAATAATGGAGACTTTGTAGCAGTTGTTTCTGCTGAAGACGATCATATTATTACTGTTGATGAACCAGGAATAGCTTTCGTTTCTCAACTTATCGAAAAAGATGATCCCGCTCCATTAGTAGAAGAAAAAGTATTAGAAGTTAAGAAAATTGAAGTGGGGCAGGCTTATCGTTTGAATAATGTGAATTTTGCTACCAATAGCTCTGTACTCGAGAAAAAGGCAATTTTGATTATTGATGAATTCTATGAATTCTTGAAGCGAAACCCAAGTATTCGTTTTGCTATACATGGACATACCGATAATGTAGGCGACGATAATTCAAACTTAATTTTATCGCATAAACGTGCCGAAGCTGTTTATAATTATTTGGTTTCAAAAGGAATTGATAAGGCTAGAATGGAATATAAAGGCTTTGGAGAAACTAAACCTATTATGGATAATTCAACCGAAGCCGGACGTCTTAAAAACAGAAGAACTGAATTTGTAATTCTGTCGCTGTAAATTTTCAAAAAAAATATGTAGGTTTACACCATGAGGAAACGTCTTCTATGGTTGATATACATTTGTCTATGGCTATGCTCTTGTAATAGCCGTAATGATGTAATTCTAGATTCCTCGGCTATTAATTATCCCGATAACAAAAAGAGTAAGACCGATAAAGTGGTTATCTATGAGAAAACTATCATGGACCCTTATCGCTGGCTCGAAAATATTAGCTCTAACGAAGTTTTAGAATGGGCTAAAAGTCAAAATGAAATTTCTTTTAGATACTTGTCTTCTATAAAACAAAGGGAAAAATTATTATCTCAAATTCAAAATTCTCTTAATCTAGAAACCATATATAAGGGCTCAAGAGATGGAAAATGGTATATAATTGAAAAAACTGAAGGTGCTACCGGGCGTCAATTTATTTCCTTATACGAAAATGCTGCTGATACTCCTAAAGTGGTTTTAGAACCTCAGGTTATCGGTAATTCTCGTCAAGTTCATTTTGGAGCTTATTGTATTTCTCCTGATGGAGAAATGATGGTTTTTAGTCTTCGTAATATCAATACTTCTGTTGAAAGAGTTTATTGCTTAAACCTAAAAACTCGCAAATATGTAGATGCCCCTATTATTGTTTCTCCTAATACTAGTTTAAGTTGGGGACCATATGGTGGTTTCTATTACAATAAAGGATATCTATCCGAAAATAAAATTTCTATACCTAATGCCTTGTTTTACCATAAAGCAGGCACGCATCCTAAAGAAGATATAGTGGTTTATTACGATGAATTTAATCCAGAAATTCACCCAACTGCTTTCCGTACTTCTGATAATAAATATCTTGTGGTAACCGCTGGGAATAAGGATTATACGAAGTTGTATTATAAACCATTGGTGCCAGAAGATGGTAGCAAAATGGAAAAATTGGTCGAGTTTATTGGTTATTCTGCATCTATAGTAGATAATTACAAAGACGATTTCTATATTCTAACCAATTTTGATGCTCCAAACGGAAGGGTTATGAGAATTAACCCGAATAGTATAGATGTTGGACTTTGGGAAGAAATTATTCCAGAGTCTGATATTATTAAAGATAGAGTTTATTCAATTGGTGGAAAATTCTATGCACGTGGTCGTAAAAATGGAGATGCGATTATTACCGCATTTGATAGTTCTGGAAGAAAATTAAACGAATTTGTGTTTAATGGTGCCGGTATTTTAGATGGCTTAATGGGCCGACCAGATTATAAAGATGTATTATTCTCTTATCGAAGTCTTTATTTGCCTAGTACAGTGTTTAAACTTGTGCCTCAAACAAATGAAATTGAGTCGTTTATTAGTTATAAAGGGGAT
>DATCKI010000294.1:0-5910 GCA_036562365.1 Bacteroidia bacterium
GACCATGGACGTGCCGCTAAACTTGTGGTAGAGGCTAGCTTTTACAGCGGTCTTAGAAAAATTGAATGTAAAGACGAAAATGGTAATATTCTTGAACCTTGGAGACCTAAACAAGTTTACCATTATATTCAATTTTACGACCTAAAATCTGATTTTTCGGTAAATATTTCTGAGGAAATTGACCAAAAAATGCAATGTATTTTGGCGCACGACTCTCAATTCTATAATCCTAATAGTACCGAACCTCAAACCCTTATTGCTTCTCCTGAATTCTTAAATCAGGTGAAATACAGAGCTGCTTGTTTAGGAATACAAATTGGAGTTGAATATGCAGAGGCTTTTATAAGTCCACGTCCTCTTGGGATCCAAAGCTTTAACGAACTTATTTAGTCGATTTCTTTTTAATCTTCTTATTAGGTTCTACGGCTTTTTCTTCTTTCTTTTTATACTTTTCATAATCTAAGCGCATGCCCCAAAGTCGCATTTGACGGATGATATGCGCTTGTCGGCTTAAAGTATATGCGGTTGGTTTTGAAGCAGAAAAACGACGCGGATTGGGTAAAATAGCTGCAATTAAAGCTGCTTGCTCTACGCTTAAATTAGCGGCATCTTTCTTAAAATAATGTTGCGATGCAGCTTGTGCACCGTAAATACCATCGCCCATTTCGATAATATTTAAATACACTTCCATAATACGTTCTTTATTCCAAAACAATTCAATTAAGAAGGTGAAATAGACTTCTAATCCCTTGCGTAAATAACTACGGCCTTGCCATAGAAACAAGTTTTTGGCGGTTTGCTGGCTAATTGTACTTGCCCCACGAACTATGCGTCCGGCCTTTTCATTTTGCTTTTTCGCCTTTTCAATTGCACCAAAATCAAGACCATTATGCTTTAAGAAATTTTGGTCTTCGCTACAAACTACAGCCAATTCTAAATGGTCAGAAATTTTATCTCTAGAAACCCATTTGTATTTAATTTCATGATTATTTTCGATTTTACGGATAACCATTAAAGGGGTGCCCGGAACAGGAACAAACCTAAAGATTATAACCAATAAAATAGTGCTTGCAAAAAAGATTAAAACACCTTTTAGCAACCAATTAAAATATTTCTTAAAACCAGATTTAGATTTCTTAGGTGCTTGTGACTTCGGTTTCTTTGAAGATTTTTTCGCCATTTAATTGCAACGCTTTATTATGGAACAAATGTATATTCTTTACTCCAATAATAGCATTAGACACACAAATTTCGTCGCAATTTTCTAACTCCGAAGCAGAAACTAAAACTTCCTCACAAACAACAGCTTGCCTATTTAACATGTCCAAAAAATGACGACGCATAACCCCATCTACACAACCCGAATTTAAACTAGGAGTAAACCAAGTATTCCCTTTACGCCAAAAAATATTTGCGTTCGATGTTTCAGCAATTTCACCTTTTTCGTTCAACAAAATTATTTGAGTCAAACCTAGTTCTATTCTCTCTTTTTCGGCTAAAATATAAGGAGCTGAATTACCTGATTTACCTGGGTAATATCTATTAGATGGAATTACTACAGTTTTAGCAAAATCTATAGTAGAATTTTTATAATCGATAGGAAGTAGTTCAGCAAACTCCACCAAATAACTAAAGCTATCAGAAACTGCACTATAAAATTGCCCATCAGTTCTGAAAATAGTTAAACGAATGCGCAACGAATCTTTTCCGAGCTGATTTGCATAATTCTTTATAAAAACAGGAATTTGATCTATTACAGAGTTAACAGCAGGAAATGTTCGAATCAACCTATCTTTATGAAAATTCCATAAAGCAATTTCATCATTAACATAACGCATAGATTCAAACCAAGAATCACCAAAACGAAAGGCACGTTGTATGGTTTTAAACGGAATGTCCGAAGACGCCATCATGATCCCGTTAAATATCACGGGAAGTTCTATTGGTTGAAACATACGGATGAGCTTTATGGCTATACAAATCTAAATAAATAGACTACTTACACAACCATACTCACTCCCTCAAAGCTTAAAAAAAGTTATTGTTTTAGATATCTTAACGGAAACTGATTATTTACTACAACATAATAAATACCAGAATTATATGCACTTAAATCTATACTCACATTTTGAGCTTTATATTCATTCATGAATATACGCTTTCCAGTTATGGTATATACATCAACTTTTTCAATTTTCACTTTCGAATCAATTTGAATAATTCCATTACCCGGATTTGGATATAAACTAAATTTTACATCTTCGATTGATTCTATACTAGATACATCAACTGGATTCAAGAACCACGCAGATGTAAATGAATTACATGCATTTGGACTACTTATTGTTACATTATACGCCCCTTCAGGAATATTCGAAATAGTAGCCGTTGTATCGCCTGTACTCCATAAAATTGAATATGGAGGTTCCACCCCTAAAACATGAATAGTTAAGCTACCATTTGCCATTCCAGCGCTGGGTTTAACTTCAGAAAAACGACCAGAAATCTTATCACTTCGTAAAGTATCGATGATATTTTTCATAAATATCATAGCAATTTGTGCACAAGGAGTATGTTCATAGTCGTCGCTCACATTTGTAATAGCAACCGGCGCACCAAAAGAATTCATGTAGTTATAAGCTACAAATGCATTTTCTTTAGGAACATAAGTATCAGATCCGCAATAAAGCATATGAACAGGTTTAATTGGAACCCATTTATATACGTCGTTATCTTTCAAAATTTGATTAAAAATATGATTACTATCAACTTGAACCGAATCGATTAATTCGTCTTTTATGATATTTCTAGGAACAGTAGGCATTATTGAATTTACAGCTCCTGCCCCATTATAACCATCGTATAATGGTGGTAAAGTAGTATTGTATGGAGTTTTTAGAAAATCATCGACCGAATTATATGGCTGATAAATATCTTGAAAACTCAATAATACATAAGGTAAATAATAAGGAGCTGGATAAGGTGTAGTTTGTAGAATTACATCTTTCATTACACCACTCATACTATATGGCCCCGACATAGGAACCGAGCCACCAATATTAAATTCATTAGGAAATGAATGTTGAATCATTTTATGAGCGGCCATAGTTGCGTGTCCACCCTGACTATAACCGGCTAATAAAACTTGCCCATTTAAATCAACATTTAAATCGGCACAAGCTTCTCTACTAGCACGAATCATATCAATTGTGGCAGTAGCCTCGCTACGTGCGTGTTGGTATGGGTGGCGATTAACAACATCATAGCCTAAGCCAATATAATCTGGCAATACGGCAACATAACCATCGGCACCCATTGCTAAACCAATAATCCACTCCATGCCACCACGTTTAGATGGAGCCTCTGCCTTAGTCATTTGTGTACCATGCTGATAACTTAATATAGTTGAAGCACAAGACTTATTTTTAGGTACAATAAATAATCCACTTGCAACTGTTGGTGTAACCGAATCTGGCATTACCGTATTATAAAGTAGATGATATACATCAACTTCATAATTATTCGGCAGCAAAAATGTAGGCAAACCAAATGAAGCATATGCACTATCAATTTGTGCATGTGAAAAGCTTTTATAAAAATGTTTAGAAATTAAATGTTGTCCGAATGCAAAAGATGAGATAAGTGAAAATAGAAGGATTAATTTAATTCGCATTGTATAGTTAGTTAGAATCTACTACAAGATACAAATTTCAATATTACGTGAATTGTTTTTTTAAAAAATCTAGAATTCTGCTTCAAATTCTTGTGCAGTTCTGCGTAAACTATCTTCTACTGGAGTAAATTTAAAATGAATAGTTTCTTGAATTTTAGTATTCAAATATTGCGATTGTTTTTGCGAAGTTTTTGCTAATTCTGAACTTAAAATTGGTTCTTTACCCGAAATTTTAGCCCATATTCCACTTAGTTTTACAGCTATTTTTAAAAGTAAAGGAGATATCTCTTTTTGGGGAGCTTTTACTTTCAACTCAGAAGCTATAACTTCTATCATTTTTTTAAATGGAACGGTTTCAGACACAAGCACAAATCGCTCATTTCTAACCTCCGATTGTAGTAGAGCAATTAAAGCTTTACATACATCTTTCACATCAACAAAACCATTGGCCCCACTGGTATAATAAGGAATTCCCTTTTTAATTTGACTAAAAATTTTGCCCGAAGATTTATTCCATTCGGCATAACCAATGATGACGCCTGGATTTAAAATAATAGCAGGTAATCCTTCTTCGGTGCCTCTCCAAACTTCTCTTTCGCCAGCATTTTTGCTAAGAGCATACCATGAATTATCAGGAGAATTTTTCCATGGTGTTTTTTCAGAAATAGGTTCGTCTAAGTCGCTACGACCTAATGCAGCAATAGACGATATATATACTAATTCTTTAACTTTACAGTAAAGACAAGCATTAACTACATTTGCTGTTCCATCTACATTCACTTTATACATTTGGGCTCTATCTTTTTCCCAAAAACTAACCATAGCGGCAGCGTGAATTACGGTAGTTGCGCCTTCGAAAGCGCGTTCTAGCGAGAAATAATCGAGTATATCTGCTTCGAACCAATCAATTTTATTCCAATCGGCAGCATTGCCATATTTTTCGACTACTCTTTTAGCGAAGCTAAGATCAGAATTTGCTCTTATAATAGCGCGCACTTTATAACCGGAGGCCAATAAATTCTGTAAAATATGCGCTCCTAAAAAACCACTTGCTCCGGTTAAAACTATCATATATTAAAGATGAATTATATCGTGTTGAATTTACGAAACATTTCGTACAAACCAGCCGTAATTATTGAAAAAACAAGACTAAATGCCATAAGTCCAGATAAAGTCATGGCCGAATAATTAAATGGCTGGAACATTTTTTTATTGTTCTCGAAATTGGTAAGAGCTTCTTGACGTTCAGCTTCTGGAAATGCTTCGATAGCAGCTCTAATTTCAGCATTTTGTACAGCAAAGAAACTTGGATCTACCACACTGTAATATATGTAAACACAAAGCATGGTAAGTACTGCCGTTACAAGACCTGTTCTTACACCCGATTTAAACCCTTCGATAGGAGTAAATGGTTCTGGAGTAAGTTTAGTAACTGAGTATATAATGGCTAATCCTAATACAATTAATAAAGGCACCACAGGGAAATGTGGAAATATATCGTATTGATGGGCGGTATAGTATAATGCTAACTTCCATGCGAAATATGCAATGGCGCAGTATATGCCTAATAATGCCTGATTTTTCTTCATGGTGCAAAGTTACATAAATGCATCTAAGCGAAAAATAATTTCTACGGAGTGGCTAATTTGAATTTTCACTTTGTGTAATATTTCATATTAGCATTTTCAAAATCCCGCATGAAATTGTCTAATTGTTTTAAGAGAAAGCAAATTATGTGTAAGCAACAAAAAGGGCTAAATTGAAAATTGCAGCTACCATAGCATGCCGGATACCCGACGCGATGCTAGGCACGAAGTGCCGTACATTCCAAGGGTAGCCGGTCGCAGCGCTTAATTGACAAACTAAAGCCTTAACATGCCCACAAAAAAACCGCCCTAATTACTCAGGACGGTTAATTTGAACAAGAACTAAAATTTTTATTGAACTATTATCTTTTTACGTATAGGCTTACCTTCTACTTTTACTTCTACAAAGTAAATACCAGAAGCATAATCTGAAACATTAATTTGAATGAGTCCTGAAACATTTGCTTGTGCATATATTTTTTGCCCTACCGCATTATAGAGTGATAAATCGTATTTATCTACATTCATTACTTCTATATTTACCTTGTCGGAACTTGGGTTAGGCCATAATTTTATATTCGATACATTGAACTCTTCAACTCCTACATTATTACTATTATGAGTAACACCTATATTGATATTATCAATATA
>DATCKI010000300.1:0-14000 GCA_036562365.1 Bacteroidia bacterium
ATTAGAAACTATAGCAGGATTAACAGCTGCTGAAGCAAAAGAACAACTTGTTGAAGCTCTTAAAGCAGAAGCTCAAACTGATGCTATGAGCTATATGCAAAACTTAATTGAAGAAACTAAACTTAACGCTAATAAAGAAGCTAAACGTATTATTCTTCAAACTATACAACGTGTTGGTACTGAAACTGCAATCGAAAATGCAATTACTGTATTCAACTTAGATAGCGACGACGTTAAAGGCCGTATCATTGGTCGTGAGGGTCGTAATATCCGTGCTTTAGAAAGTGCTACTGGTGTTGAAATCATTATTGACGATACCCCTGAAGCTATTGTACTTTCTTGCTTCGATCCTATTCGACGCGAAATTGCTCGTCTTGCTTTACACCAATTAGTAACTGACGGACGTATACACCCTGCCCGTATTGAAGAGATCGTTGAAAAAGTTAAGAAACAAGTTGAAGACGAAATTATTGAAATCGGTAAACGTACTTGTATTGATCTTGGAATTCACGGATTACATCCGGAATTAATCCGCTATGTTGGTAGAATGCGTTACCGCAGTAGTTACGGTCAAAACCTATTACAACACTCTCGCGAAGTAGCTAACCTTTGTGGTATTATGGCCGCTGAACTTGGATTAAATGTGAAATTGGCAAAACGTGCCGGATTATTACACGATATAGGTAAAGTTCCTGACGGTGAAACTGAATTACCACACGCATTATTTGGAGCTAAATTAGCCGAGAAATATAAAGAACATCCAGAAGTAGTTAATGCTATTGGTGCTCACCACGACGAGATTGAAATGACCTCGATGTTAAGTCCAATCGTACAAGTTTGTGACGCCATCTCAGGCGCTCGTCCGGGTGCTCGTAGAGAAATTGCTGAAAGCTACATTAAGCGTATTAAAGAGCTTGAAGGACTTCCACTTTCTTACCCAGGCGTGTTAAAAAGCTATGCCATCCAAGCAGGTCGCGAGCTTCGTGTAATTGTAGAAAGCGACAAAGTAACTGACGATGAAAGCGATGCATTAGCATTCAATATTTCGCAACGTATCCAGAACGAAATGACGTATCCTGGTCAAGTTAAAGTTACAGTTATCCGCGAAAAACGGTCGGTTGCTGTAGCAAAATAATTTCTTTTAAATAACAGCCCCAACTACTGTTGGGGCTCTTTTTTTATTGATAGTAGTTAGTTTAATGAGTTAGAGATATTAATACCTTGTTTGTCAAGCGCTTGCTTATTTCTTTATCAAGATTTAACACCACAAACAAATTACAAAACATTATTTATTCCATAATCTGAATAAATAATTACATTTGATTATGCTTTTTGTCTGGAATAACTACCAAATAAACTTCAAAGTCTGGGGCAAAGGCCCCATCCCTTTGTTAGCATTTCACGGTTTCGGACAAAACCTAGATGTATTCAATCACTTCCAACAAGCATTATCCCCTTATTTCACAGTTTATAGCTTCGATCATTTCCACCACGGAAATAGTAAGCTACCTAAAACTATGTCGTCACTCGACCCAATACCTGCAGATGATTATACGCAAATGTTTCAAGATTTTGTAAAGGAGAATCAATTGCATAATTATTGGTTAATGGGCTATAGTTTAGGTGGAAAATCAGTTATGCACCTTTGTAAACATTTACAAGAAGCACCCAAAGGCATAATACTTTTAGCCGCCGATGGGATAACGGAAAGCGGCTGGTACGGATTTGTATCTAGAACTCAACTCGGAGAAATCCTATATAAAACCACTATGTTTAGAGGACAATTCTTCGATGTGATACTAAAAACCTTATATAAACTCAAGTTCGTAAATAATTCGCTTCACAAATTTGTACAAGTGAATGTGGGAAGTAAGAAAAAAAGAGCACAAGTATTATTTGCTTGGAAAAGTCTAGCTAATATCAAAAAAGCAGATGTAGAAACATATAACAGAATTAAGCTTGAGAAGATTAAATGTCTATTTATTGTAGGGAAATACGACCAAGTAATAGACCCTAAAATGGGGAAAATTTTCTATTCAAATACAGGGATTAAACCAATAGTTTGGGAAGCTGGGCACGATTTAATCAAGTCCAAATTTCAAGATAAGCTAAACGAATTATTAAGATCCGAAATAACTATTTAGGTAATAATTCGCAATCAACTCGAACCTGCACCGATTTAGAGATATTATTCACGAAGTTTGCAGGGATTTTCACTCCAAAATCTGCAAGATTTACAGGAAAACTACTTTGAAGGGTTATGCTTTCATCCTTCACAATTACCAAACCAGTAGCCAATAATTCTTTAGTTATACCATGTATAGTAAGATTTCCTAAAACTTCAACCTTATAAGAGCCAGGTCTAGAGAAATTATAGGCATCTATATTTTTGATAGTTCCATCAAAAGTTGCATTAGGATACTTATCTGTATGTAGGTAATTTTTATTGAAGTGGTCTTGCATAGCAGCCTTTTCGAACACAAAGCTTTTCATTAAAACTTTAAAAGCCATTTTACCAGTACTTGGTTCAAATATGGCAAGAACTTGTCTATTACTAGATTCAATAGTTTCGAGAGGAGCAATAGAACTGAAATATACAGTACCCGTAGAGGTATGAAATTTAGAAGTTTGAGCAAAAATTGGCATGCTCAAAACACAAAGTAATATAATCTGAATGAAATTTTTCATATCATGATTTTTTAAGATATAGGGCAAAAAACATGCCTAATAATCAAAAGATTATGTTAATTTTCAGGATAACCATCTGCAATCCATTTTTCAATTTTTTTGATTTCGCATATTTTCAATTTAGGAAGGTCTTTAGGCATTTGTGAAGCAGAGACACCCAAATATTCCTCTCTACGGATAGCAGAGATAAAATACTTTTCTGCACCATCTAAATAATCTTTCAAATTAGCGTAAGTTTGAAGGTCCAGTCCGCCACCCTTTGTATTTGCATTTGCTAGGCTATGACAAGAGTAACAACTTAATTCAAAAATAGGTCTAATAGTTTGAGTATAAGTTATAGCAGTTGTATCGCATAAATCGCCGTATTTATCTTCTTCATTTTCGAAGGTACAAGATTGAAATAAGGCAATAGGTAAAATAAAGAGAAGGATTTTCTTCATAAAGAAATACTATTTTGCGACACATCTATTTAGTTGAATAATACCTGGGAATAAACCATCGCTAGGTTCAATTCCAGTACAAAAACAAGCGATTTTAAATTTCTCATGAAATTGGTCGGACTCAACTAAAATACCATCATCCATAGCAGCAGAGATTTCAAAATTTTCGGTTTCATAAACCAAGATAGAACTAGTAGTGCTAGGCATGACGCGTGTTGGCGTTCCAATAATTTCAATAATCTTATCTATATAAATTTTCAAATCAGTAGAATCTTTTCCAGAGGCAGTTTCACTAAATTCAGTAGGAGTAAAAACGAAATCAGCTTTACTATGTCTAAGGTCTTTATGAGGTTGAAAATATACCGAAAGAGCGCCCATAGCAAGGGCCCAAAGGCAAATACTAACGAACACGAAAATATACTTAGGCCAACTAATAGTCATACAATCATTAATTTATAACTAAGTTACATTATTTATTTTAAAGTTACTATAAGGCTATAAAAATCATTAAATTTGCATGAAATGATACTACCACAAACCATCGCTGCAATTAAGGACGCCGCTCGTATAGAGGAGGTCGTAGGCGATTATGTGCGCTTAAAGAGATCAGGCTCTAACTATAAGGGTGTTTGTCCTTTTCACGATGAGCGGACACCATCATTTATGGTGAGTCCGGCAAAAGGCATATACAAATGTTTTGGTTGTGGAAAAGCGGGCGACAGCGTACGCTTTGTAATGGATCATGATAAAATCTCGTATACCGATGCACTTAAAGTACTTGCCAATAAATATGGTATAGTAATTGAAGAGCGCGAATTAACTGCCGAAGAAAAAGCCGAACAAACCGAAAGAGATGCCCTTTTTGTGGCAAATGAATTTGCTCGTAATTGGTTTGTTGACCAACTTTGGAATACCGAAAATGGTAAACTCATTGGTTATTCATACTTTAAAGAACGTGGATTTACCGACGAAACCATTAAAAAATTCCAATTAGGTTTTGCTCCAGATGGGTGGCATACATTTGGAACGGCCGCAAGAGAAAAAGGTTATAATCCAGAATACTTACAAAAGTTAGGTCTTGAAAAATTAAATGCTCAAGGCGAAGCCTTCGATTACTTCAGAGAGCGTGTTATGTTCCCTATACATAACGTATCTGGTAAGGTACTCGGATTTGGAGGTAGGGTTTTAAAGAAAAACGATAAAACGGCTAAATATCTTAACTCTCCAGAGAGTGAGATTTATAATAAAAGTAAAACGCTTTATGGAATTTTCTACGCAAAGCAAGAAATCATAAAGCAAGATAGAGTTTACTTAGTAGAAGGTTATACAGATGTAATTTCGCTATACCAAAATGGTATAAAAAACGTAGTAGCAAGTTCTGGAACCTCGTTAACCGATGGACAGATTAAGACTTTACGTCGGTTTACATTTAATGTAACCATTTTATACGATGGCGACTGGGCGGGAATCAAAGCTTCGTTCCGTGGAATAAACATGTTCCTAGAAGCAGGAATGAATGTAAAAGTATTGCTTTTTCCAGATGGAGAAGATCCAGATTCATTCGCACAGAAAACCCCTACCGAAGAGTTAGAAAAATACCTGAATGAAAAAGCCGAAGATTTCATCGCATTTAAAACGCGTGTACTTCTAAAAGAGGCCGGTAATGATCCAATCAAAAAAGCTGAATTAATAAAAGATTTAGTTCAGAGTATATCACTAATTCCTGATAATATAGTTCGTTCTGTATACGTAAAAGAATGTGCTAGATTGATGGATATGGATGAAGACACCATCGTACTTGAGATGAATCGTCTTCGTCAAAACCAATTAAGCAAAGAATTAAAGGGTCCAAGTGTAGAAGAAAAAATTAGCAATCAAGATGCTGATATTGCTACACAAACTCAAATAGATCCCAAGGAAGAAAGTTTCAAATACATTGATATTCCTGAGGAAAGAGATACTATACGTTACATATTGCAGCATGGTTCAAAACAAGCGCATTATGTAGGTTATGATGCTGAGGGGAATGAAGAAAGGGCTACGTATAAAGTTGGTCAATTAATTATAAATGAGATTGAGATGGATGGATTTAAATTTGAAAATCCCATCTTTCAATTAATCTTCGACGATTATAAGAAAATCGTAAACGATCCCTTCAATAGTAATATTGAAAAGTACTTTTTGAATCACGAGAATCAACATGTAGTTGAGACAGTTATAGACTTAACTCAGAGTAAATATCATTTAAGTGAGAACTGGACTAAGTTCGAAATATATACTGCAAAAGAAGAAGACCGCATGTTTAAGAGTGTAATGAAAACCTTATACACCTTAAAACTGAAGCGAGTTGACCGTAAAATTGAAAGTTTAAGAAATCAAATAGCCGATGAAGAATTGAGCTACGACGATATGATGATTTTAATGGCTGAAATGAAGAAATGGATAGATACGAGAACCGAACTATCCGAAGTAATGCATAGGCCAATAATTAAGTAATTAAGCGTATAATTTCAAGGTGAGATTCACGAAATCTTCCCAATGTAATTGTTCTGCACGCTTATTTAAGGTTAGTTCATCAATTTTAGATAAATCTACATTAGGAAGAGCTTTTAAAGCATTACGAAGCGTTTTACGGCGTTGATTGAAGGCTGCTTTTACCACTTGAATATAAGTTTTTTCGGAAACTGGCAAAGCAAAATCTGGTTTAAGAATCATGTGCATTACCCCACTTTTAACTTTAGGAGGAGGATTAAACACATGTTCAGGCACCGTAAATAAATATTTAGTTTCGAAGAAAGTTTGTGTAATTACGCTAGTGATTCCATAGGTTTTATTGCCATGAGGGGCGCATAAACGTTCGGCAACTTCTTTTTGGAACATACCACAAAGAGCTTGAACTTTAGGTCTATTTTCTATGGCTTTAAAAACAATTTCGGTAGAAATATTATAGGGGAAATTTCCACAAATTACCAGAGGTTTTTCGCTTAAATCATTAAGATTTAATTTCAGAAAATCGGCCTCCATAATAGTCAAATTTGTTTGCTTGAAATGCGTTTGTAGAAAAGGAATACATTCTTTATCTAGCTCAATAGCAAACAATTTTTGCTCGGGATTTTTGAGCATGTATTGAGTAAGTACGCCTTTCCCAGGACCAACTTCTACTAAGTCGGCACCATTAGATACAGCTAATACAGCATCAGCGATTTGAGATGCAATACTCAAATCGGTAAGAAAGTGCTGACCGAGGTGTTTTTTAGGAGCAATCAAAAGTCTTCTAGAATTTGAAGTACAGTACGGAAACCCACAGCTTTATCTCCATAGCGATCATTATGTTCTTTTTGAAGAGCAGGAGCATTTTGGGTCATATATTCATTCAATAAATTCACATTTTCGCAAGTATATTGAATAGCAAAAGACATAGCAGTATCGCCATTTTGCCCATAGACCTTAAGCACTTTATAGTCGATAAATTTACCTGTAGCCATTACATCGGGGATATGGACTTCTTTCATCCATTCCATCCAATCTTGCACTATTTCGTAGTCTACACTTACGGTTACGTTATAGATAATCATTTTTGTTTTTCGTTTAAAAGTAAAATCATCCAAGCGTCATCAACTCTTTCGGCATCTAAAAGTTGTTTAGCAATATTATGAGCTTGAATAATCAATTCTCCGTCGGAAAGATTAAATTCCTTACTTAATTCTTGGAATCGTCCGGAGCTTAGGAATTCTTGTAAATCAGCTTCGGTAGGTAAATATTCTACGTTACCAAGACGGCCTAAATTATTTCCCGTAAGAATATTAGAATTTCTGATAGAATCTGGCAAAGCATCCACCCCAATACCGAGTGTAGTAAGCGGTTTAGCTACTTCAAAAAGAGCGTCACCACTTGCGCGTACGTACCAATTAGCTCCCAAACGACCAACTAGGTCAATTTTATGTTGATCAATGGTTCCATTTTCATTAAGAATTTCTTCAGAAATATGGATTTTCAAGATTTCGCAAATAACTAAATTACCAGATCCACCTTGGTTACCTGTTTCAACAATTTCGCGGACTTTACATTCCAATTGCACGGGGCTTTCTTTAACTCGTGGCGGGCTAATTAAATCAGATTTTACTTTAGTAAAACCAGCTTTCACGAATTCGTCAACACCTTTAGGATATTCAGTAGAAGAGAGCGAAGCTTGTTGAACCATATTATAGGTTACCACATTGATAACCACTTCAGCAACCTCTTTAACATTTTCAAGGGTATGTTTAATAGTATTATCTCTTACTCTTCTAGCAGGAGAAAAGATAAGAGTGGTTGGATTAATACCGAAGAGGTTGAAGAAACTGAAAGGAGAAAGGTTAACATTTCCGTCTTTATCGACCGTAGATGCAAAACAAATAGGTCGTGGTCCAATAGCGGCTTGCAAGAAACCTTGCAATACTGCATTTGGTTTTTCTTCAGGAGTAAATGAGAGCATGATATTAATCGTTAAATACACCCATAGATTCGAATTTTTTAATTCGATTTTGGATGCGTTTTTCTGGTTTAATTTTTTCTAATTCAGCGAGAGTTTTCACGACATATTCTTTCACATTAGCGAAAGCTTCATCGTGGTTAGTATGAGCTCCACCAAGAGGTTCAGGGATAACGCTATCGATTAATTTATTTTTAAGCATATCCGAAGAGGTAAGTTTCAAGGCTTCAGCGGCTCTTTCTTTTTCGTCCCAAGTACGGAAAAGGATAGAAGAGCAGCTTTCAGGCGAGATAACAGAGTACCAGGTATATTGCATCATAGCTACTCGGTCGCCCACACCAATGCCAAGTGCACCACCAGAAGCACCTTCACCTATAATGACCACTACAATAGGGACTTTAATGCGGAACATTTCGTAGATATTGCGTGCAATAGCTTCACCTTGTCCGCGTTCTTCAGCTTCGAGGCCTGGGTAAGCACCTGGAGTATCAACAAAACAAACAATAGGGATATTAAATTTATCGGCCAATTTCATAAGGCGTAAAGCTTTGCGGTAGCCTTCAGGGTTAGCCATACCAAAATTACGAAGGATACGCATTTTAGCATTAATACCTTTTTGCTGCCCGATAAACATTACTGGTTTACCGTCCATTTTAGCAATACCCCCAACCATAGCTTTATCGTCTTTCACGTTACGGTCGCCGTGTAATTCAACAAAAGTACCGTCAGATAAAGCATTCATATATGCTAACGTATAAGGGCGGTCGGGATGTCTAGAAACCTGAACCTTTTGCCAAGCCGTTAATTTGCTATAAATTTCTTTACGAGTTTTAGCAATAGTTTTTTCAAGTTCTTTGATACTTTTAGAGGTATCTACACCTGAACTCTCCCCTATTTCGCGGGTTTTATCTAATTGCTCTTGTAACAATTTTATTGGCTCTTCAAAGTCAAGATATACCATAAACAATTTAATTGAGGGACAAAATTACAATTTTTTTGCACGTAGCCTTCATTTAAAGCAGCAGAGCACTTGTTAAAGCCATCTAACCTCCTAATAAATAGACTATTCAAGAGTTTCAAGATTTTGTTTAAGCAAAAGAAGAGATTCTTCTAAATAGCTTCCAAATTTTTCATCATACTTACAAATTAAATGTAAAGCATTAAAAGGATTGGGCAAATGAGATTTCATTTTCCAAGTAACTTTAGTTTGATTTTCATTTAATTTTTCGGTGATAAGTGTTGAATAGTTGTAATTAATAAAGGGTTCATTAAGTCGAACTATAGTTTCCACTCTATCGGCTTCTGCAATGCAAAGAATTTCTTCAGAACCGGGTCCAATTCTTCCGTTTATATTAGTCCAATTACAAGAGTAACCGCAGCTAGAAGCATCGTTACCACCATTACAATTTACAATAGTAGTACCACCTTGAATGTACCAAGGCGAAAAATTTTGATGATTGGTAAGGCATGCGATATAGTTGTACACATTGTAAACTGGTTTATCGATTACAATACTACGTTCATATAGGAGTTTATGTGGATAGAATAATCCGACCATAAAAGGCAGCATAAAAAGGCATAATAAAACAAAAAGACTTCGGCGAAATACTTTCATTTTAAGCGGATAAGCATGTAAAGATATGAATATAGGTAAAATAAAAAAGGGCTTCTAAAAAGAAGCCCTCTATAAAAATTATTTGGATGCATTATTTAGATAATTCAGCACGTAAAGCTGAGTCGATTGCATCTAAGAATTCTTCAGTATAAAGATAGTGTTCGCCGTGGTTAACTTTGTTACCATGGATACAAACAGCTAAGTCTTTGGTCATTTTACCGCTTTCAACTACATCTATACAAACTTTTTCAAGAGTATTAGCGAAGTTGATAAGCTCATTATTTCCATCTAATTTACCACGGAAAGCCAATCCACGAGTCCAAGCGAAGATAGACGCAATTGGGTTAGTAGAAGTTGGGTTACCTTTTTGGTGTTCGCGGTAATGACGAGTAACGGTACCGTGAGCAGCTTCAGCTTCCATAATTTTACCATCTGGAGTAACTAAAACAGAGGTCATAAGACCTAAAGAACCGAAACCTTGAGCAACAGAATCAGATTGAACGTCGCCATCGTAGTTTTTACAAGCCCAAACGAATTTACCGTTCCATTTCATTGCAGAAGCAACCATATCGTCGATTAGACGGTGTTCGTAAGTAATACCAGCAGCTTGGAATTTATCTTTGAATTCGTTTACATAAACTTCTTCGAAGATATCTTTGAAGCGACCATCGTATTTTTTAAGAATAGTATTTTTAGTAGAAAGGTAAACTGGCCATCCTTTTTGCAGACCCATGTTCATACAAGCGCGAGCGAAACCACGGATAGAATCATCCACGTTGTACATGCTTAAAGAAACACCAGGACCTTGGAATTGATAAACTTCTTGTTCGATAACTGTACCATCTTCACCTTCGAATTTCACAGTTAATTTACCTTTTCCAGGTACTACGAAATCGGTTGCACGGTATTGATCACCAAAAGCATGACGACCAACGATGATTGGAGCATCCCAAGTAGTAACTAAACGAGGTACGTTTTTACAAACGATAGGCTCACGGAATACAGTACCATCAAGGATGTTACGAATAGTTCCGTTCGGAGATTTCCACATTTGTTTTAATTTAAACTCTTCAACACGAGCCTCATCTGGAGTAATGGTAGCACATTTAATACCTACACCATATTGCTTAATTGCATTAGCTGCATCGATAGTTACTTGGTCGTTTGTTTGATCACGATACTCAATTCCTAAATCGAAATATTTAATATCAATTTCAAGGTAAGGAAGGATTAATTTATCTTTGATAAACTTCCAAATAATTCGGGTCATCTCATCCCCATCAAGCTCAACTACTGGATTGGCTACCTTAATCTTATTCATCTTATGTTTATTTTAAATAACTATTTCTATTAATGCGCAAAGCTAAAAAAATTAAGTGTAAACTAAGGGCGTTTTTATAGAAAATTACAGGCTATGTTGAACAATTTTCTGCTTTTTTTTACATATTTGTATAAAACGAACACTATGAAAGTTGTTATTTCAACATTAGGACTCTTCTTTTCTGCTCTTGTAATCTATTCATGCGGAAAATGCACACAATGTGTTAAGACCAATAAACCCAGTCTTACTTATTGCGAAGGCGACTTTCCTAATGTACAGCAATACCACGACCAAATTGCTGCGCTTGACAGCCTCGGGTACACTTGCTCGGAAAAGTAAACTATGTTTACTCGAATACTGGCATTTCTATAGGGTCTGGTGTAATTAATAACACTAAAAACCTAGCTAATAGCACAATTAAGCCTAAATAATACACAAAGAAATAGGCTATATTCACAAAATTTAGTGGGAAATTACGCACCTGCTTTACTACTGGGGTTGTTACTAAAATTAAAGCTATAGTATAGAATAAAGCAGACAACAAATAAATAAATTTATTTGAACTCAATAACCATGGCCAAGTTACTATAGTTAACAATCTATATACTTGTCCGGTAGCTACTTGAAACATCATTATTCCAAAACCTATAGCCATATATAAAATCAAATATATATGTGCATAATACCAAGTTTTGGTAAAAATTAAAGGTTCTTCTGCAGTCCAAGTTTTACTCTCGGCTACCCCCCAATCGTCTTCTGTTGCTCTTTTTAATCTTTCTTCCTTATTCATTAATAAGCTCTAACGTTCTTTCCTTCAACATAATTAATAAGGGCACGGTTGCTTACTCTAGTTCCGCCCGGAGTTGGATAATTTCCAGTAAAATACCAATCGCCTAAATTCTTAGGACATGCAATGTGTAAATTCTCTACCGTTTGATATACAACTTTTACTTCACATTCTATATCATCGTCGGTAACTAATTCTGCAATTTTATCCGACAATTCGGTATCTGAAAAACCTTCAAATAATTTTTGAGCACAGTTTTCGGTATCTAATTTACCTTCTTTTTCGAGTTGTTTAGCTTTATTATAAGCATCTTCAACTACGCTCCACTGCCCTCTTTCCTTAAGTAATTCAATAGCTGCGCGGAATGCGACAAAATCGCCAACCTTTGCCATATCTATACCGTAGCAGTCGGGATAACGGATTTGAGGCGCCGAAGAAACCACAATAATAGACTTAGGTTTAAGGCGACTCAACATTTTAATAATACTCTTTTTAAGAGTAGTTCCACGCACTATACTATCATCAATAATTACGATATTATCTATTCCAGGACGAACTGTACCGTAGGTAATATCATAAACGTGCGTTACCATATCATCGCGATGATCATCGTCGGTGATGAATGTACGTAATTTAACGTCTTTAATAGCTAGTTTTTCGACGCGTGGACGTTCATTTATAATTTCAATTAAGCCAGCTTCATCTAATTCGTGCGCTTTAGCTTTAATCAATTCAACTTTATGGCGATTTGCATATTCTTCCACACCTTTAATCATACCATAGAATGCTGATTCAGCGGTATTGGGTATGAAAGAGAACACCGTATTTTCGACGTCGTAATTAATAGCTTCAAGTATTTGAGGCACAACTCTACGTCCTAATTCTTTACGTTCAGCATAAATTTCGGCATCGCTACCGCGAGAGAAATATATACGTTCGAAAGAACAAGCTTTATATTCTCCAGGTTCGTTAATGCATTCAATTTTAGAAGTTCCATCTTTTTTAGAGATGAATGCGTGTCCGGGAGGCAATTCAATAATTGACTCAAACGGCACATTAAACACAGTTTGAATAACGGCGCGTTCAGAGCAAACTACTGAGACTTCATCATCTTCGTAGTAGTAAGCCGGACGAATGCCGTTAGGGTCGCGGAGAACGAAACCGTCGCCATGCCCAACTAAACCACACATAGCATAACCACCATCGAATCGAACACTAGCTTGGCGAAGTACCTTAGCAAGGTCTAATTCGGCAGGAATAGCATCCACTGCTTCC
This sequence comes from Bacteroidia bacterium, assembly GCA_036562365.1. Taxonomy (GTDB): domain Bacteria; phylum Bacteroidota; class Bacteroidia; order CAIKAF01; family CAIKAF01; genus JACVCJ01. The sequence continues at coordinate 12,598 of DATCKI010000300.1, forward strand.
TGACGAGTTTTGCCAAGGTCGCGATGTTTACGGTAAATAGCGTCAACTTCAGTATCTAAGAAGTGACCAATTTTCTCCATAACCGTAACCGTATCTGCTTTTTCTTTAGGGTGCAGGCCGTATTCCATCAGCTCTTGGAACATTTCATCTACGTTAGTAAGATTGAAATTACCAGCAACAATTAAGTTTTTAGAGATTCGGTTATTTTGGCGCAAGAAAGGGTGACAACTTTCAATGCTATTTTTACCATAAGTTCCGTAACGTAAGTGACCCAAGAAAAGTTCTCCGGTGAAAGCTAATTCGCGTTTAAGGCGTTTAGTATCGGAGAAGATAGAAGGGTCTGTCTTTTTAGCTTCATTAAAGCGACCACTTACTTTTTCAAAGACATCTTTGATAGGTTGAGGGTCTATAGAGCGCACGCGACTGATATAGCGATAACCAGGTTCCGGGTCGAGCTTAATGTTTGCAATACCTGCACCGTCTTGACCACGGTTATGTTGTTTTTCCATGAGAAGGTACATTTTATTAACTCCATAAAGTGGTGTACCATATTTTTCTCTGTAAAAATCAAGAGGTTTGCGCAAGCGTAAAAACGCTATACCGCATTCGTGCTTGATGTTATCGCTCATACCTAATTCTTTCGCTTTAAAATTGAGCCTCAAAGGTACGCTTTAATTCGTTTACTTAAAGCGAAAATTAATGTAAAAAGACGTAAAAATTACGGATAATTGACTATATCTTACTCTAATGAAGATTCTGGATCATTATCTGTGTCACCTTGCATGAAAATATCCCTATACAGACTCATTTGAATAGAATATACAAAACTAATAGTAAATAGCATACCTATACAACAAGCAATTGCTCCTAATAATTGGAACAATGCACTAATCAATATTATTCCGATAATCAACCCTACTTTTTGAGAAGCAACTTTAATGCTAATTTTAATGGCATCCATAATGCTTGCATCACCAAATGCGATTAAGGCTGGAACAAAAATTAGGAATATAGATACAAAGATATTTACTAAATATGATAAATAGACCAATGGTGTAGCAATGAGTCCAAGTGCGTTAAACAATAAAGACGGCAAAAATGAAAAGAGCAATGTGAATCCAATCAATTTAAAGTAATAAGGAGCTTTATAAAATGAAAATGCATCTGAAAAAACAACAGGTTTGCCTACCATTGCACAATAAGCCATTTTCATTACCCCTACAGGAATGGGAGTAAAAGCAAGCATAATAATTAAAGTAAACGCATGTGTTCCTATTAAACCATTTATTGATGTTGCTTGTTCTTGAAAATATTGAGGATTAGACTGAGCTACATCCATAAATTCGCCTATAGAAACCCCATAAATCAAAGGCAAAAAGGCAATAAATAATACAGGTATAAAG
>DATCKI010000008.1:0-13673 GCA_036562365.1 Bacteroidia bacterium
TCTTAGCAATTACCTTAAAGGTTTAGGCATTAAAGGTGGTAAAAACCTTAAAGGTTGGACTCTATACGAAGGTGCATTAATCGAAAAAATTTCGGTTACACGTTTAGATTATTATTTCAAGGTTGAACAAAACGGGAAAAACAAAGAAGAGTCTTTAGTCTATCTTGCTTTATCTAAAGGGTATTCAAATTTTGTTGACGCAAACACAGACTCTGAACTTGTAAGCAAAGCAACTATTTGGTTCGACGATTTATTGGCTGCAGTTGATCAACATAAACTTAGCTTAGAGATAGTTGAGGCTGAGAAAGCTTATGAAAACGCAGTTAAAACCTACGAAAAATCAGTAAAAGATGGTGAAAACCTTGCAAAACAAGTAGAAGATAACAAGAAAGATCAAGCTACTAAAAAAGACGAAATGGATAAAATGAAAGCGGCTATGGATGCTCTTAAGGCACGCCGTGCAACTAAATAATTATTGAGTATTTATTTGTAATCCGCTTCTATTAATTTGGAAGCGGATTTTTTTATTTATAACCTTGAAAATCGGCTTCTCCTGGCTTAGGCCATCTAATTTTTATCTCTACCCTTCGGTTTCTTGCACGCCCAAACTCCGTAGAATTTTCCATTTTGGGCTTCTCTTCCCCTAATGCTTCTCTTACTATTATTCTAGAACGCGGACATCCATATTTTGTTAATATGCCTATAACAGAACGCACTCTTCTTTCTGCTAAATCTAAATTATATGCATTGCTTCCAAAACTATCTGTATGGCCATATACTTGGAATTTTGCATGAGGATAATCTCTTAAAATATTCCATAATACATACATATTGTCTTTTGAGGTATCTGGAACTCTCCAAGAATCAAAATCAAACTCTACAGTTAATTCTGTTGGTAATGGCTTACGTTTAGGAGTATTTGTAGGTTTTGTTTGTGTGCTTTCTTTAGGTGGTGGTGGCCAAATTATGCGCCCTTCCGCCTTAAAACTCTTTCCTTCTAAATACACACCACTATCAACTAAACGATCACCTACATCGGCAATGGCAAGTTTAATATGATATGTTTGATGCGGTTCTACCTTCTGCCGTACAGTTAATACCCTTGTAAAACCATCCCATTCTATAGACGGTTCTACAATTTTTGACTTATTTACTACTTTTTGTGTTTTGGTATCTGAGGTAGAACCATTATCTATATAGAAATTTGGATTTTGCACGTTATTAATGCTATTCACACTTACTACATCTCTAGTACCAGGAACTAAAGCCATGTTGATGGGTTTTTCTATACCTGGCCCTGATAAAAAGAATCCAAATACATCGTTATAACCTTTATTTACATATTCTAAATACTCTTCGCTGGCAAATACATAACGAAAGCTTATCCATTCTGATACTGGCACAAAGTCGAATTCTAAAACTACAGCGTCGTAAGTATTTGTTTTTGCTAATCTATCTAAGTCTGGATCGCCTGGTGCTGAGTTATCACTACCATTATTGGTCGATTTATTAGGGCCCATGCTTCCCATGGCAGTACCAGTAGTTAAAAATATTCCTTCTTGTATTCCTAATTTACCTCCACCTGGGTATTTAAAATAGGCTAATCCATTTCTAGAGCCTTTAAATTTTACGTTGCTAACTTGTATTTCTGGAGTACCAATAAAAATCTTCTTCACCAAGTCTTCTATACGAACGGCTGTATTTGCTTCATATTGAGCAAATAATGAACTTGTAAATAGTGTGAGATAGGCGAGTATGGTTGATATTCCAGATTTCATTTCAATTACTAAAGTAATCGGTCTATTTAATATATAACCGTAGAATTTGCAAAGTATTGCACGATGTATTGTTGATTGAAGTTTTTAAGATTATTGCTAGGTTTGTGCCATGAATCTGGACTTGCTAAAAATTAAAGCGAAGGAAAAGGAAAAAGAAAACCGAAATTTTTTGAAAAATCCCAAAACTAAGGGTTTAATTAAGGAATTAGCAAAGGTCCACGATGAAGTGTTTGATGAAGTAGATTGCTTGGCTTGTGCTAATTGCTGTAAAACCATAAGTCCACGCTTTAGAACTCCCGATGTAGCTCGATTAGCAAAATATCTTCGCCTTAAGGAAACGGTTTTTGTTGAACAATATTTACGTGTAGATGAAGATGGCGATTACGTCGTAAAATCGAGTCCATGTCCATTTTTAGGTGCAGATAATTATTGTTCTGTGTATGATGCCAGACCCAATGATTGCCGCAATTATCCGTATACCGATAGTGATGTCTTCTTTAAGAGACCTAATACCACTTTACAAAACACTTTTGTTTGTCCGGCTGCCAATTTAGCGGTAGAAAAAATGAAAAAACTTGCTAAGTTTTAGCGTTTATAAGATATTTTATAAATCATATCTCCAAAATCGTCGCTCACCAAAATTGATCCATCTGGGTGCATTATAATGTCGGCAGGGCGGCCCCAACGTTTACCACTTTCTTCTAGCCATCCTGAAGCAAAAATCTCATAGCCTTTACTATTTCCATTTTCGTCTAATCGCACCATGCTTACTCGGTATCCAAGTGGTTCTTCTCTATTCCATGAACCATGCTCAGCAATGAATATAGCATTTTTGTATTCACTAGGGAATTGATTTCCTGTATAGAAAATCATACCAAGTGGTGCTACGTGTGGACCTAAATTTTGAAGTGGTTTGGTAAAATCGTCACAAGTCTTTGTGCTCTTTATATCTGGATCTAAATATAAACCACTATGACAATATGGATACCCAAAATTCATACCCGCTTTGGGCGCATGATTCAATTCGCAGAAAGGTAAGTCGTTCCCCAACCAATCTCTACCATTATCAGTGAAATAAAGTGTTTGGTCAATTGGGCTCCAATCAAAGCCTACAGAATTTCTTACTCCACGAGCATAGATTTCAGCATTTTTACCATCAGGATCCATGCGCATGATGGTAGCAAATCTTTCGTCTTGCGGACTTTCACAAATATTACATGGGGCGCCCACAGGAACATATAATTTTCCGTCAGGGCCAAATTTTAAGTATTTCCAACCGTGATGTTCTTCGCTTGGAAGTTCGTATGGAAGAACTTCGGGTTGAGGATTGTTTTTAAACGTTTGGTCTATGTTTTTGAAAACTAAAATTCTATTGATTTCGCTTACATAAAGATTTCCATCTTTATAAGCCACGCCGGTTGGCATATTTAATTTGCTGGCAATTGTAATAACTTCATCGGCTATTCCATCTTTATTTTCGTCGGTAACGGCATAAAGGTTTCCTTCTTCTCTACTTCCCACAAAAAGTACTTGGTCTTTTCCCCACGACATAGCTCTCGCATTCTTAATTTTTGAGGCATAGATTTCTATCGTAAAGTTGTCGGGAAGTTTAATTTTAGAAAGGGTGGTATCAACAATTTTAGTTCCGAATAAAGGAGGATTAACACGACATTTAGAAGCAAAAATTAGACAACAAGTTAAGACTAACCCAAAACTTATTAAAAACCATTTTTTTACTTCGTTTTTCTTATTCTTAGCCATATTAATATGTAAACAATATTATAGCAAATTACAATAAATTTTAATGATTTCAAAAGTTTAACAGAGTTCCACTAAAATTATCTACCTTTGTACCATGGATAGCACAAGACAACAAAAGGTTTCACGTTTAATACAGAAAGAATTAGCAGCATATTTCACCAAAGATGGACGTGCTCTATATGGCAGTGTATTAGTATCTGTGACCGGTGTACGCGTGTCTCCAGATTTATCTATTTCTCGTATTCAATTGAGCATTTTCCCTAACGAAGCTCGCGAGAAAACTATGGAAATACTTGAAGAGAATAAGAAGAAAATTCGTGCTGAAGTTGCCCATTCCGTTCGTAATCAATTACGTAAAATGCCCGAAATGTACTTTTATATCGACGATACTTTCGATCGCGTAATGCATATCGAAAACCTTCTTAAAAAATAATTAGCTTTTACTTACAATTAAACTTATAGCATTGCCTCCAAATCCTGTGGCATTTATAAGTACATGCTTTGGAGTTTTAGTTGCCCTTATCTCTGATAAGTTTTTGTATGGTAATTCTACTTGATGACCTTCTAGCGCTGCTATAGCTTGAATCAAACTTAACATTCCAGATGCCCCAAGTGTGTGTCCGCACAAATGTTTATTGCTAGTTATAGGAATTGGGCTATTTGCAAATACTTGTTTAATAGCATTTACTTCAGCTTCGTCTCCTTTTTTAGTTCCTGGAGCATGAGCAATTATAAGATCTGGCTTCTCGATATTTGCCTTGGCACATGCTTCGCGCATAGAGTTTTGTAAGGCAATTCCTTGTTCTGAAATTCCGCTTAAAGAAGGACTTAATTCGGTTCCAAAACCTATGGCGTCAATTTTGTATGAGCTAGGGTTTAAAGAAAGAACGGCAAGACCACTAGCTTCTCCTAAACATAAGTAAGATTTGCTTTTGAGGCTGGCTAAAGGCCTAGAAGGGAGTTCATTCGTTTCTTTACTATAGATACCCATAGCTTTAAATTGCGCAAGGGTAAAGGGGCTAATTGGGGCTTCGCTTCCACCCACTACGGCTTGTTCGGCCATTCCAGATTTTAACCAAGCACTTGCATTTGCTATGGCTTGAAGTCCAGATCCACAAGTTATAGAATGGTCTAAACTAATTCCTTGTGAACCAAAAAATGGTAATAAAGAATGGGCAATAGATCCTGCGGTAGTTTCAGGAGAACTAAAAGGAGAAACCCTACCCTCGTTTAATAGGGTTGTATGATTTTTTTCCCATAAATCGGTATTACCTCTTGATGAACCGATATTTATAATAGTTTTTTTAGTTTTATCTAAAAAAAGTTGTTTAAATGTAGTGGCTGTTAGTTGAATAGTTCTGCTTTTTCGATTGAAATCTGTATTTTCTGCTAAAAAAGTATCTAGTAATTTTTGAGCATTTTTATGGAGTCGAAAAACCGGAAAAGTATCTTCTAAATCGAATTGTATCTTTTGTTCGAAAGATAAATTCTTCAGTGAATGTGTGCCTGCGGCTGAAATGCAAAATAGGTCCTGTATGTATACTGTGTTCACGAGGCAAAGTAAATAAAAATATGTTATACGCAGAGCTTTGAAGGCCTTGGTAGTTTAGTTATAAATATGTGAAGTATAACGTATAATAGCTGGTATTCCAGCAAAATATGAGCCAGCATCTCACCAGTTCCTATGCTGGGTAATTAAACAAAAGTTTATCTTTGAATTATGGATAAAGTTTGGGAAGATTTTTTTACTGATTTTAGGGTTAAAAACGATTGGCAGAAGTCGGCAGAGTTTCTGCTAAATAAAAATAGATTAGCAGAATCGATACAAATCATGCAAATGCATACTTATCCGTATAGTGATTGGATAACTTGGATTTATACACATTTTGCTCCCGTACATCCCGAATCATTACAAAAATTTATTTCAGATTTAGTTTCCGAAGTTCAAACTACCTCGAATCATACATTTCGAAGAAATTTATTAAATGCCTTGAGGTATTTGAAGAATGAAGATGATTTTCCTGGTTTTTATGATTTTCTGCTCGAAATAATTGGAAGTCCCAGGGAATTGCATGCTGCTCGTGTAAATGCCATCTTACTTATAGAAGAATGGTATTTAAAAAGCTATCCAGAATTAATTCCAGAGGTAAAAGAATTAATTGAGATAAGTGGGTACGACGAGTCGCCTTCTTTACGTGCAGCAAAGAAGAATTTTTACAAGTTCGAGAAGAAAGTACTTAAATTTTAAGCTTTTTGAGGTTCTTTATAACCGAAGATTTTTTTGTCTTTAATGATATTAGCCACATAGCTAGGTACAGATTTTTCCCATTCTGGGTCACCGTTTCTAATCATGTTTAGAACATCTTCAGCATAAATTCCTAATAAAGCAGGGTTAAAGTTAGAGATATCTCTCATTTTGCCTGTAGTTCGAAGATATTCGTATAGGCCTTTTACTTCATCACGAACGGGGTAATTAGAAAGTTGAATAATATTTCCGTTTTCGTCTAGCATAGGATAAACGAAAACAGTGGCTTGGTTATTAAACAAGCGCGACATAGCTTCTAAAATCCCACCTGGTAAAGCTTGGTAGATATCGTCATTAAACAAGTGAACGATATTTGGTAAGCCCATTATAATACCAATTTTACCTTTGGTATAGTGACGAGAGAAGTATTGAGAAAGGACATAATGTTCCATGAAATTAGAAACCATAACAGTATGTCCTAAAGCGCAAAGAGTATCAGCACGGTCAAGGAAGTCTTTTTCGTCGATATCCTTATCCGAGTCTTTAAGAAGTAAATTATTGATAGATAGCTCGCTAATTACAAGAGGGTCTGGAGCATCTTCAGGTAAAATAGCTTTAAAATCCTTGATAGAATTCGTAAGCATATCGATGCTAAGGGTGGTAATAGGTTTGAATCTACTACGTAGAATTAGTACATTTTTTTTATAGAGTAGGTCAGACGCTTGAACCACAGCACCATCAGGAAGGAACATGGTAGCATCAGTAAGACCGTATTTCACTAGGCGAAGACTCATGAGGCGGTTATCCACATCGGCGAAGTCAGGTCCTGTTGCGCGGAACATATCTATTTCGACCTTATCCCAAGAAAGATTATCCATAAGCGACATCATCAAAGTAGTGGCATCGTTATGGTAATATCTACAAGCGAAAAGGAGGTTAACGCCTAATATTCCTAAAGTTTTATGTTGAAGTAATTTTTCTTGTTCTTTAAGTCGGACGTGAATAACAACATCGTTAGGGGCTGAGTTGGGTCTAATTTGGAATCGACAACCAATCCAACCATGACCTGGTTTCGTTTTATGGTAATTAATGGTAGCGACAGTATTCGCGAAAGCGAAGAAGCAGGTGTCGTTAGCTCTTTCAGAAAGGCGTTCCATGAGTAATTCGTATTCATGGTCGAGCATTTTATAGAGTCGACTTTCAGAAACGTATCGTCCGTCTTTTTCGGCTCCGTAAATACTATCAGAGAATTTCATGTCGTATGCCGACATAGTTTTAGCAACGGTTTGCGAAGCTCCGCCAGCATTAAAGAAAATTCTACCTGTATCTTGACCTGCACCAATTTCGGCGAAAGATCCGTAGAATGCAGGATCTAGGTTAATTTGAAGCGCTTTGCGTTCTGTTGAAAAAATTTCTCTTCCTTCTGTTCTGGTCTGAGTGTAATCCATAGCTGGTGGCAAAATTACATATAAGGCAATATAAAAGCAATTAATTTGCCTCCCAAATCACATTGTCGATTAACCTTACGGTAGAGGTTTGGTAAGCGATGCAAATTACGGCAGCTTGATTTGTTCTATGTTCAATAGGTTCAAGCGTTACAGGGTCGCTCATCTGAATATATTCAGGAGTAAAACCAAGAGAGTGGGTTAACGCATTAAATTCTTCATTTAAGTCGGCTGCGTTAATAGGAATGGTATGATTTAAGTTTAGTAAGAATTGCGAGACTTTTGCAGCTTTTTCGAATTCTTCAGGACTTAAACGAGTATTTCTAGAGCTCATAGCTAATCCATTAGCTTCACGGATGGTTGGACTTGCAATCACTTGAGTTTTGTGTCCTTCGGTTTTAACCATATGCCTAATAACGGCGATTTGTTGGAAGTCTTTTTGACCGAAATAAGCGAAATGAGGTTTAGCGTATTTAAAAAGGAGATTTACCACATGATAAACGCCTTCAAAATGGCCCGGTCTAAATTTTCCTTCCATAGTAGCCACAAGAGATCCTAGGTTTAAATCTGTCAATATTTCATCTTTATAGAAGGAGTCGGCATCGGGAATAAAGACGGCATCAAAATTTGCTTTTTCAAGTATAGAGATGTCGGCATCAACGGTTCTTGGGTATTTTTCGTAATCTTCTTTATTATTGAATTGGAGTGGATTTACGAAGATACTAGCTATACAAATCTGATTTTCAGTTCTACATTTTTCGAAGAGGGAGAAATGGCCCAAATGGAGCGCGCCCATAGTTGGGACAAAACCTATAGAGTTTTTTTGGCTTTGTGCGGTTGCAAACTCAAGTAAATCAGATTTTTGAGTGAAAACTTTCATGCAATATGATTTTGAAATGGGGGAGCAAAGTACATCACAATTTTGAAAGTACCGATTTTTTTCGTTACTTTTGCATTCTCAATTTCAAAACAACGGCGTTTATTTTGAAGACACTTTCAGTACATACTACAACACACTGTGCGAGTCGTACAAATTTAATTCACAATTTACTTTAGTCTATGGAGAAAGCAAGAGTGCTTTACATTACGCATGAGATGATGCCGTATATGGCCGAAGAGACCCTTATGGCCAAAACCACCAGAGAGCTACCTCAAGGAATGCAAGAAAAAGGGTGGGAGATCCGAAATTTCATGCCTCGTTTCGGTTCTATCAACGAAAGAAGATATCAGCTACATGAAGTAATTAGGTTGTCTGGTATGAATATCATTGTAAATGATACAGATCAACCATTAGTGATTAAAGTTGCTTCTATTCCTGCAGGTCGAATTCAAGTTTATTTCATCGATAACGAAGAGTTTTTCAAAAGAAAAACTATGTTCCACGATGAGGAAAAAAAATTCCATGCAGACAATGACGAACGTGCTATTTTCTACTGTAAAGGAGTTCTTGAAACAGTTAAGAAATTAGGATGGGTTCCAGATGTTATCCATGTTCACGGTTGGATGAGCTCATTGGTTCCTTTCTATGTTCGTACTATGTATAAAAATGATCCAACATTTAGCAATTCTAAAATTGTGATCAGTTTATACGACGAAGATAAATTTTCTGAAACTTTCCCTAAAGATTTCGCTAAAAAAGCAGCAGAGGGTTGCCCAGATGCAAATCTTAGCGAATTAGAGAAAAAAGCAAATTATACAGGATTAATTTCATGCAGTCTTCGTTATGCTGATGCCATTGTTAAAAATGGATTTACTTTAGATAAAGAAATTCAAAAAGTGGTGAAAGACAGCGGTATGAAAGTTCTTGAAGTTGATTATGAAGCTGATTATGTGGAAGCCCTTAATCAGTTTTATACAGAAATTTTACAAGAAGAAACAATATTAGGATAAAACATTTCGTTTATCACGACGAAAATTAATTGCGAAGGTCTGCAGGATTTTTTAATCTTGCAGATTCTTTGTTTTAAGAAGTAAAATTTAATGAAAAACATAATACCCCGCTTTGTTGTATTTTTAACAGTGCTATCCTTGGTGTCGGCCTGTAAAAATCCACCTGAAAACTTTCCAAACGATTTGGATGGTTTAGGTGGCAATTTAAATCAGGACTACATCGATTCACTTAAAATCTACGGCAAAACTGTTTTAAACGACTCTACACGAGGAGACCTTAGAACTTGGGGCGTTTTAGGTTCTTTCCACGATCCGGAATTAGGGATAACTACCGCTAGTATTTACGCAGCTTATCGTCCGGTTACTTATTACCCAAGCGGAATCCCTGGATATACTAACGTCGATTCTGTTGTGGTTTCTTTGGCGTATTATCCCAACCAAATTGGTTATGGGTATGCCGATAAATACAAAGGTGTTACCGAAATTAATGTACACCCCATTAAAGAAAAATTACCTGTAATTGGGACCAATGTTACTACACATTCTACTTTTACCATAGGTAAATCTTTAGGTTCACTTCGTTTTGTGCCTCGTCAGTTCGATGAAGTACCTGTAGGAGATACTACTTTACCTGCTCAAATAAGAATAAAACTAAATAATAGCATAGGAGAAGAAATCTTGAACTTTAATCCAGCTCTTTCGAGCGAAAATATGTTCGAGAACTATTTTTATGGTTTATGTTTTAAGGCAACACCACAATTGGAGAATGACAAGGGTTGTTTGCTTTATTTCCATTTAACTTCTGTTTACTCACGTTTGCAGATTTATTATAGTAAAACTGGCGGTGGAACAGGAGTATGGGAAGCATTAATCCGTGATGGAAGTCAACGCATTAATACATATAAACACAACTATGCTTCGAGCAATTTAGGAACTGCGCTTAATAGTACTTTAGCTGGAGAAACAAATTTATACTTGCAACCAGGCGTTGGTACTGCGGTTAAATTGTTTATTCCTGGATTAGTAAACCTAAATCCAGATAAAAATACCATTATCAATAAAGCGCAATTAGTTGTGCCTGTTGATAATACATTGTCTGGCAAATTCCGTAAACCATCGGCAATAGCATTGGTTAAGAAGAATTCTGATGGTGTTTTACAGTTTTTAGAAGATTACGGTCAAAACACAAATGACGGCATATACGATGCAGAAAAAAATCGTTACGTATTCAATATAACCCGACACGTAAATAAAGTTGCATCGGGTGCTATACCAAACGACACTTTAGTATTAAGTTTACAAGGTGCTGGAACTTTTATGGAACGTTTAATCCTTAAAGGTACAGAGTCTAGTAATCCTTCAGAAAGAGTTCGTATAGAGTTATTTTATTCAAAAGTTCCTTAAAAAATTAAACAAAATATATGTGCGGTATCGTAGGTTATATCGGTGAAAAAGACGCTTTTCCGATCTTAATAAAAGGATTAAAACGTTTAGAATATAGAGGTTACGACAGTGCTGGTGTTGCATTAATAGGTAATAGCGGCCTGAAATTATACAAGAAAAAGGGTAAGGTTTCTGAATTAGAGAAGATTACAGAAGATGAAGATATTTCAGGAAGTATAGGTATAGGACATACTCGTTGGGCAACACACGGTGAGCCAGATGATAAAAATGCGCATCCACACTATTCTGATAGTGGCGATTTAGTTATTATTCACAATGGTATTATCGAGAACTATGCTACACTGAAAGAAGGTCTTCAGAAGCGTGGCATTAAATTCCGTTCAGAAACAGATACAGAAGTTCTTGGAAACTTAATAGAGTATATCTTACAACATGATCATGTAGATTTAGAAGAAGCAGTTCGTTTAGCATTAAACGAAGTTGTTGGAGCATACGCTATTGCGGTGCTTAAACGTGGTCAAGACAATAAAATTATTGCAGCCAAAAAGGGTAGTCCACTAGTAATTGGTGTTGGAGATAATGAATTCTTCCTAGCCAGTGATGGTGCTCCTATTGTTGAATATACTAAAAACGTAATTTATCTAGAAGATGAGCAAATAGCGATCTTAGAAAGAGGTAAAGATGTACGTTTGAAAACTATAAGAAATGATGAGGTTAAGCCTTATATGCAAGAACTCGAAATGGATCTTGAAGAGATTGAAAAAGGCGGTTTTCCTCATTTCATGTTAAAAGAAATTCATGAACAACCTCGTTCTATCCGTGATAGTTTACGTGGCCGTTTAGATCCTGAAACTGGCCGTATTAGTATGGCTGGATTAATAGAGTGTGAACATAAGTTCTTAAATGCAGATAGAATTATAATAGTTGCATGTGGAACAAGTTGGCACGCCGGTTTGGTGGGCGAATACATGATTGAAGATTTAGCTCGTATCCCTGTTGAAGTGGAATATGCCTCTGAATTTAGATATCGTAATCCAATTATTACTGATAGAGATATAGTTATTGCTATTTCACAATCTGGAGAAACAGCTGACACATTAGCGGCAATTAAACTAGCGAAGGAGAAAGGCGCAACGATTTTTGGAATATGTAATGTGGTGGGTTCGTCTATCGCTCGTGAATCGCACGCAGGTGCATATACACATGCGGGACCAGAAATTGGGGTTGCGAGTACCAAAGCATTTACGGCTCAAGTTACTGTTTTAGCGCTTATTGCTTTATTCTTAGGTCGTAAAAAAGGTGCTTTACAAGAATCTGAATACTTCCGTTTCATCAGCGAATTAGACAATATTCCTAATGTAGTTGCTGAAACACTTCAAGTTGATAAACAAATTTTAGAGATTTCTGAGAATTATAAAGATGCTCCAAACTGTTTATATTTAGGTCGTGGATTTAATTTCCCTGTGGCTTTAGAAGGAGCATTAAAGCTTAAAGAAATTTCGTATATACATGCAGAGGGGTATCCTGCCGCAGAAATGAAGCATGGTCCTATCGCTCTTATCGACGAAAATATGCCAGTAGTAATTATTGCTACTAAGCGCGGTCATTACGAGAAAATCTTAAGTAATATCCAGGAAGTAAAAGCAAGAAAAGGTAGAATTATTGCAGTTGTAAACAAAGGAGATGTTGAAGTTTGTAAAATGGCAGATCATGTAATTGAAGTGCCAGAAACTTCAGAAGAATTCTCTCCATTAGTGAATACAATTCCATTACAATTCTTATCATACCATATCGCTGTGATGCGTGGTTGTAATGTAGATCAACCTCGTAACTTAGCTAAATCGGTTACTGTAGAATAATAGCCTATGCATTTCCTTACTTTATTACGGGGATTAACACCGAGTAGGGTTTGGAATGCCTTTCTGCTTAGGTGTAGTTATACTTTATCTCGTTGGTTTAAAAGGCCAATTATTTGGGGTAAACCTATAGCTATATCGGTAGAGCCTACAACTTCATGTAATTTACGTTGCCCCGAGTGTCCGAGTGGCCTGCGTTCATTTACGCGTCCAACTGGTATGCTCGATGAGTCTTTGTTTCAACACATTTTAGACCAAGTAAGTTCGCATGTAAGTTTTCTCACTTTTTATTTTCAAGGAGAACCATTTCTACATCCTCGTTTTTTGGCACTTGTGAAACAGGCAAAGGATAAAGGAATTTATGTCTCAACATCTACTAATGCCCATTATCTTTCGCCAGCAATGGCGCAAAAAGTAGTGGAATCTGGCTTGGATAGAATGACCATTTCTATTGATGGAATTACTCCTGAAGTTTATCGCCAGTATAGAGTGGGAGGACAATTAGACAAAGTTTTAGAAGGAGCTAAAAACATGGTGGAAGCTCGCAAAAATGCAGGAATTAAAGCACCTTATCTTGTTTTTCAATTCTTAGTTGTTAAACCCAATGAACATCAAATTGAAGACGCTAAAAAGCTTTGTAAAGACTTAGGAATTGATGAAATAGTCTTCAAGTCAGCCCAAATTTACGATTACGAAAATGGGAGTGATTTAATCCCCTACAATGCTGAATATTCTCGTTATAAAAAGGTTGGAGATAAATACGTAATAAAAAATAAACTCCTAAACCAATGTTGGAAAATGTGGCATAGCTGCGTTTTTACTTGGGATGGAATGGTTGTACCATGTTGTTTTGATAAAGATGCAGAACATCCTATGGGCAAGATTTCTGAGCAAAATTTTAGCTCTATTTGGAAAGGAAATTCTTATCAAAATTTCAGAAATGCAATCCTTCAATCTCGTTCAAAGATTGATATTTGTAAGAATTGCACAGAAGGTACCAAGGTTTGGGTCCAACCAGGTGAAGAGTAAATTATTTAATTCCTATTTCGTCTATAAACTGAATACTTTTGTGTCCTGCACCAGGATGTGGGGCTGGAATGGTGCCAGGATAGCGTAAGATTACTTTAAAAGAATCAAATTTCTTTTTGCATTGTGCTTGCACTTCAACCACTATAGCTTCGGCCTTTAAACGTTCTAAAGGAATAACTTTAGACTCTACTTTTTTATCTTTCAGATAAAACTCAAATTCCACCGCTTTAGGTAGAAAGATCCAAGACCTTTCTTCTTGTAAAAC
>DATCKI010000042.1:0-13230 GCA_036562365.1 Bacteroidia bacterium
TTTAGGGTTACAATATAAACAAAGCGGGCAAACCATTCAAACATTTACATATCCTAGCGATACTTCAACCATATTTTACATACACAGTAATCAAACCGATAGCGTACTAGAACATGTTTTAGAAGATGGTAGTTTGAGAATCAAAAACATAAATGTTGATATCATTAAAGGGAGCTCAGACTCTTTAATAGCAGTAAAAGTAATACGCAAACAAAAAGGGCCATCTAAACCTATTGCAACTGAAGGTGCTAAATTAATTCAATTTGCTACGAATTATGAAGATGGCCGTTTGTATATCCCTAACTTCTTAACCATTCCACCTAAACAAAAACTTCGGGCACAAGAAGTAGAAATTGAAATAACTATTCCATACGGTCAGTCAATTTCTTTACACCCTTCTATCCGAAAAATGATTAATGATATTGAATTAGACGGAAAAGTTTATGAACGTGATATCTATGGTTATACTCTTAAAATGACTCCATACGGTTTATCATGTAGCGATTGTCCTGAAGAATTATTTAAAAAAGTTCGTAAGGATAGTATAAACAATAGTGTTGATTCTATTATGGATAGGGTAAATGCCGAATTAGAAGCTGCAAATGCAGAAATTAATGCGGAAATTAAATCAAATAACGACGCCGTTAAAATCCAAATCAACACTAAATAAATTCGGGATTTTTTTCACTTGTGTTATGTAATGACCTGCCTACTAGGCAGGTTTTTTTTGCTCCAAATTGACACAAAAAAAACAGGTGCGCGCATTTAAGCTCTCGCACCTGTAACCCTTAACTAACCAACCCTATGAAAAAACTATTTAGATGTGCTAAATAGCTAAGACAAAGGTAGGGCTTTTTTCGTTACCTGCAATACCTCCCACGCATTTTAACGATTGTCTAACATCCTTCTCAACCGTAAAATATCTGAACTCCAATACCCCCAAAAAACCTTACTTATCAAGCATTTAACCTGTAAACTATTCCTTAGAAATAGTGTTAAAAACGTAAAAAATGCATGAAAAAAAATTTTATTTTTTAATGAAAATTAACCAGTTATTTATCACCTAACTCACTATTTATCAAAACCATTCACTAAAAAAATATGACCATTCAAAATAATAAAATGAAATCTATTATTAAAAATAGAAACATATTTTTTACATTTGAATCAAACCTTAACTGCTATGAAAATTTCACCCTTATATTTTTTCATATTTCTAGTTTTTACTTTTCAATCTTGTACCAAAGAAATTAATCCAACTAAACCCGAAGATTCTGAGCCTATAATCACCTATGCACAAACTATTGGTGATGGCTCTGGAAACCCTATATACATTGGAGAAAATTTCACTTTCAAAAACAATCCATATGCAAATGTGGATTATATTATTAAAGATTGGATTATTATCCTAGACTCTACAACTACTATTGAACCGGGTTGTGTAATCTATTTTGAAGGTTCTCACGCAGGTATGATTACACAAGGAAATGGCGCTATATATGCCCAAGGTACAAGCGATGCTCCCATTATTTTTAGCAGTACTGAAAAATGGGCGGGATCTTGGAAAGGAATTTTTATTGGCACACACCGCTTCGAAAATGTTTTTAGTTATTGCAAATTTGAATACGCTGGGAACTCTCCAATTGAACAAATGTCGGTACCGGCAGCTTTGGGAGTACATCAAGATAATAATGATTTTCTTGAACCTGTAATTCACGTTAATAATTGCACCTTCGATAAAAATAATGGTTTTGCTTTTTATTGTGAATCTCTAAATGCTCATATCGAAGATTTCTCTTTTAACTCGGTTTTCAATCAACAAGGCGCACCTATAGGCTTGCCTTTCAAACTAGCCTCTAGCATTGCATCTAACAATATTTTCCATACTCCACAAAAACCTAATACGCTGAAATATGTCCTTCTTTTCAACGATGGCTTTAATCAAAATAGCGATTTAGACCAAGATCTTACTTTGCACAAACTAGACCTCCCCTACCGTTTTAAAGGATCTGAAGGGGTTAGTATTGTTAAAGCTGGACTTAGCATTGAACCTGGAGTAGTTCTTGAGTTTGATGTTGACGGCGGACTGGTTATAAAAGAAGGTTTTATAAAAGCCATTGGAACTCCATCTGAACCTATTGTTTTCAAAGGCATTAGCGGTAGTATTTCTAAATGGGTAGGAATTTCTATTCAAACAGATAATTCTAATAATATTTTACAATACTGCGATATTAGCAGTGCTGGAAGTAAAAAAGCTGCATGGTGCGATGGACAAGGCGCCGTAACATTGGGCAACTGGTTTGGTATTAACGGCAAAGCCGATGTTTCGAATTGCCGCATCAGCAATAGCGGTGCATATGCTATTGATAAGAAAAATAATTCTGCCCTTACAAGTTCTAACAATACATACAGCTTAAATCTTTTAAGTCCAGATATACACACTTATCAATAAAAAAAACAGACTTGTCCGCAAACAAGCCTGTCATACTTCACACACAGAACAGAAGTTATCGTCCAAACAGCGTAAAACCAATAGCTGCCTGAAACGAATCAGATTTAAATCGTTGATCAGGTAGTGAACTTTGATTATTTAATGCTACGAAGTATCTTACATCAAGAGAAAAACGCCAAATATTCACGCCCGTAAAAAATCCAGCATGTACGGCTCCATTTCGAATTTGAGAGTTCGAAATATCAAATTTTCTCAAATTCTCGTCAATCATAAACGAGTAAGATACAGCAGGACCAAGTCGTAATTGGAATAAACTTTTATTAATAGGTCTAACTCCAGGTGCTACTACAGCCTGGATATAATGAGTTTTAAATTTCCCAGAAGTTTCGACACCATTGGCTGCATCATAGGTAATATTTGTACTACTAAAATGGTAATTCAATTCTGGTTGAATATAAAACATACCACCATATCGAACCCAAGCACCCAACATCGCACCTCCATACCCTTTATAGGTCTTAATTTGCGGATGATTGATTTGTAGATTACTCAGATGATAGCCTCCATGTACTCCTGTACCAAACCTAGCTTGCGCAAATATATAATTTGCCGATAGCAGAGAGATCGCTACAAAAAGCACTTTTACTTGTCGCATAATTATTAGTATTTAGGAAACTAACGACAAAGAAATGGAGAATCTGCAGTATTTTTGATTTATTAAGACTTTCGTTATAAACACTCTATTGTGAATGAGTGAATAAATAAATCCATAGTTATGGACATTTAACTTTTAAAAAAATCCTTTTTTTCTTATCTTAAACCCATATTTTAAGCCTATTTTTACCTAAAAATTACGTCAAATTGGGAAAATTATATATAGTTCCAACTCCCGTTGGAAACCTTGAAGATATTACATTACGTGCTCTTAGAGTTTTAAAAGAAGTAGACTTTATCTTAGCGGAAGATACAAGAACTACCTCTTTCTTGCTTAATCATTACCAAATATCTAAACCTTTAAAGGCTAATCATAAATTCAACGAACACAAAAGTGCTGCTCATTGGTTGCAAAATTTAATGGGCGGCCAAACCTGTGCCCTTGTTTCTGATGCTGGAACTCCAGGAATCTCTGACCCTGGATTCTTCCTCGTACGAGCATGCGTAGAAGCTGGAATTGAAGTGGAATGCCTCCCTGGCCCAACCGCACTCATACCAGCTTTAGTTGTTTCTGGTTTCCCTTGCGATGCTTTTATCTTTGAAGGTTTCTTACCTCACAAAAAAGGACGAAAAACCGCTTGGGAAAATTTATTACACGAAGAAAGAACCGTCATTTTTTATGAAAGTCCACACCGACTCCTAAAAGCTCTTGAAGAATGTGAAACTATTTTAGGTCCAGACCGCCAAGTTTCGGTTAGTAGAGAAATTTCTAAGAAATTTGAAGAAACGGTGCGCGGCCCAGTAAATGAAGTGAAAAATCACTTCCTTAATAATGGAGTAAAAGGAGAATTTGTTATAGTAGTTAAAGGTATTTCGAAAAAAGATAAAAAGCTTGAATCTTGATACACCTATAGAGTTTGTTAAAGGCGTTGGGCCTAAAAAAGCCGATGTCTTAAAAACGGAAGCAGGTATCCATACCATTTCCGACATGCTCACTTATTACCCTTTCCGACATATAGATAGAACAAAGTTCTATACCATTTCCCAACTGAGAGACGACTTATACCAAGTTCAACTTAGAGTACGTATTTCTCATGTAGAAATGGTTGAAAAAGGTCGTAAACGCCTAGTTGCTACGGCTATTGATAATACTGGAAAAATGGATTTAATTTGGTTCCAAGGTATTAAGTGGATCAAAAATATTGTGAAACCAGGGCAAGATTATATCATTTTTGGACGCGTAACTCAATTCAAAGGCGCTTGGAGTATGATGCATCCAGAAATGGAAATTCTCTCTGAAAAAGCCCTTAAAAATGCTTTCGGCCTACATCCAGTTTACCATAGTAGCGAAAAAATGAAGGCCGCTTTCCTCGATTCTAAAGGGCTTGCTCAAATAGTTCATACTATTCTGCAATCTCCTTTGGAGCCTATTCCAGAAAACCTTCCATCCTATCTTACGCAGATTATCAAACTCCCTTCGCGTGCCGAAAGTTTGAAACAAATACATAAACCTTCTAGTCCAGAAGACCTTCAAAAAGCCACTTTCCGCTTAAAATTTGAAGAGTTATTCTATGTACGTTTAAAACTTTTAATGCAAAATAAAGTAGCTAAACGTACTTGGAAAGGTTATGCTTTTACGCAAGTAGGTGAATATTTCAATAATTTCTACAATAATCATTTACCATTTCAATTAACTAATGCTCAGAAAAGAGTTATAAAAGAAATTCGATACGATACAAGTGCCGGAAAACATATGAATCGCCTTGTACAAGGTGATGTAGGAAGTGGAAAAACCATAGTTGCGTTAATGAGTATGCTACTCGCCGCTGATAATGGTTTCCAAGCTTGTTTAATGGCTCCTACCGAAATATTGGCAACTCAACACCATAAAGGCATTTCTGAACTTTTAGCTCCTATGGGTATAGAGGTTGAATTACTTACAGGAAGCACTAAAGCCTCTAAACGTAAAATTATTCACGAAAAACTCCAATCAGGCGAACTTAAGTTTTTAGTTGGAACACATGCTCTAATTGAACCTGATGTCGTTTTCAAAAATTTAGGTTTGGCTATTATTGATGAACAACACCGCTTCGGAGTAGCTCAACGTGCTAAAATTTATACTAAAAATCAATATCCTCCTCATATTTTAGTTATGACCGCTACGCCAATTCCGCGTACTCTTGCCATGACTTTATACGGAGAATTAGACATAAGTGTAATCGACGAATTACCACCTGGGCGCAAACCTATACAAACACGTCATATGTACGATGCTAGACGTGCCGAAATGTATAATTTCTTGCGAAGCGAATTAGTAAAAGGCCGACAAGTATACATAGTATACCCCTTAATTGAAGAAAGCGAAAAACTAGATTTAAAACATCTTGAAGAAGGTTACGAAGTAATAAAAAAGGTATTCCCAGAATATAAAATTAGCATAGTACATGGCCGACAAAACGCTGCGACCAAGGAAGCTGAAATGCAACGTTTCTTGAATAAAGAAACCCAAATAATGGTAGCTACAACTGTAATAGAGGTTGGGGTAAATGTTCCCAATGCAAGTATTATGGTAATTGAAAATGCAGAACGATTTGGTCTTTCGCAATTACACCAACTACGCGGTAGAGTTGGGCGTGGAGCAGATCAGAGTTATTGTATTTTAATGAGCGATTACAAATTGAGCGAAGAAGCCAAAACTCGTATCCAAACTATGGTTAGAACCAACGATGGCTTCGAAATTGCTGAGGTGGACCTTCATCTGCGTGGACCTGGAGATACAGAAGGTACAAGGCAAAGCGGATTGTTAGATCTAAAATTGGCCGATTTATCGAAAGATCAAAAAATACTACAATTGGCTAATGATGTGGCTGAAAAAATATTAGAAAAAGATACCCTACTTCAAGCTCCAGAAAATCAAATCCTGAAGTTAGAACTTCATAAACGAAGTGCTGGTAAAACCATTTGGAGTAAAATTTCGTAAACATATAATGGGCTATTTTTAATTCGATGCTTAATTTTCAAAAAAATATAGCCAGATTAAATAAATTCAGACCCAATTCGTACATTTGATCAATGCAAGAGCAAGGACAAAGTTCCATAAAAGTACAATGGGTCATAACCCTTTTTGGGGTGCTTATATTTACCATAAAAATTGCGGCGTGGTATTATACTAAGTCCGTATCTATTTTAACCGATGCTCTTGAAAGCACAGTGAACATAATAAGTGCTTTTTTAGGATTATATAGCCTGTATTTATCTGCTAAACCTAAAGATTACGATCATCCGTATGGACACGGGAAAATTGAATTTTTAACCTCCGCAATAGAAGGTTCATTAATATTCATGGCCGGACTCATCATCATATATGAGTCGATTATAAAAATCTCAAATCCACAAATTCCTAGTGCCCTCGACTTAGGAATAATTTTAATTGGAATAACAGCCATCTTAAATTTCATATTAGGCACTGTAGCCGTAAAAGTTGGACGTAAAAATAATTCCTTAGCCCTTGTATCAAGCGGAAGACATTTACAAAGCGATACTTATACTACTTTAGGAATAATTATTGGATTACTAGTAATTTATTTCTCAAAAATTTATTGGTTAGATTCATTAATAGCTTTAATTTTTGCATTCATTATTTTAAGAACAGGATATAAAATTATACGTGAATCCATAGCAGGTATTATGGATGAAGCCGATGAAAAATTACTTAATAAATTAATTCTGTTTTTAGAAGAACATAGGAATCCAGAAACCATAGACCTTCATAACTTGCGCATTATAAAGTATGGAAGTCGTTTACATTTAGATTGTCATATAACCGTACCCTATTACTATAACGTAGATCAAGCGCATGAGCAGGTAGATCGCTTAGAAAAAATAGTAGCACAGTATTTCGGTGCCAGTGTTGAGTTATTTGTGCATGTAGATGGGTGTATAGAAAGCAGTTGTAGCCTTTGTTTAATAGAAAATTGTCTGGTTCGTAAGCATGCATTTAAGCAACGTATAGTTTGGAATATAGAGAATATATCTTCAAACAAAAAGCATAGATTAGAATAAGTAAGCTTGCTCTATTTTTACTTTATTAAAATAGAGTAAAAGTTGGTATACAAATTCGCAAAAAGGACAAAACAAATTCATTTTGTGAGAGATACCCAACCCACAAGTGAGGCTCAAGCATTTCAGTTAAAACATTTTTTAGAAACCTAAATAGAAACAAAATCGTATAATATAGAATAGGCTGTTTATAAATAGTAAGTTCAAATTAGTGATAAATAGAAACCCAAATCAGCAGATAAGCCTGAACGCAGATGGAGGGGAAGGAAAGATTAAATAAGCGCTAATTCAGTCCTTAAATTCAAATAAATTTTTAGAAATCTGGTTGAAAACTTCGTACAACTAAGTTTGAATAAATTGTAACTTTGCACCAAGTTTTAAAGCATGAAAAGAATTTATTTAGATAATGCCGCAACTACACAGCCTCATCCAGAGGTTATAGAGGCAATGAAAAACTGTATGGATTCGTGTTGGGGGAACCCATCATCTATACATGCCTATGGTCGCGAAGCTAGAACTATAGTTGATAGAGCTAGAAAGCAAATTGCAGAATTAATAGGTGCTGCACCTTCAGAAATATTCTTCACTTCGGGTGGAACAGAAGCAAATAACCTAGCTTTACGTCAAACTGTACATAGCATGGGAATTAAAACAGCTATTACTTCGCCAACCGAGCATCATGCAGTTTTACACACCTTAGAAGATTTAGAAAAAGACGGTTTAATAAAATTACATATTCTAAACGTTGACGATAAAGGTAGAGTTGATTTAGAACAACTAGAAAGTTTATTGAAAACCAATCCACAAAGTCTAGTTTCATTAATGCATGCCAATAATGAAATTGGGACTAAACTTCCCTTAGAGAAAGTTTCGGATATGGTAAAGGAATATGGGGCCTTATTACATACCGATGCGGTACAAACCATGGGTCATTACCGATTTGATTTAAACAAATTGGCGGTTAATTTTACGAATGGAGCTGCACACAAATTTCATGGTCCAAAAGGAATTGGATTTTGTTATATAAAAAGTGGAACCACCATACATCCACTAATTACAGGTGGTGCCCAAGAGCGTAATATGCGTGCAGGAACCGAAAATCTTTATGGTATAGTGGGTGTAGCAAAGGCAATGGAAGTTGCTTATAGAGATTTAGATACAGATGCAACCTACGTACGCAATTTAAAAGATACAATGGCACGCCAATTACAAGAGCGCATACCAGGAATAGAATTCAATGGAGATATCAGTGCTGACAGTTTATATACTGTATTAAATGTTTCATTACCTGAAAATGATTTATCAGAAATGGCACTATTTAAGTTAGATATACAAGGTGTTTGTGCATCTGGAGGTAGTGCTTGTAGCAGTGGTAGCAATGTAGGGTCGCATGTAATTGCAGCAATAAAGCCTAATAGCACACGTCCGGCTATACGTTTTTCATTTAGTAAGTTTAATACCCTTGACGAAATCATGGAAACCGTAAACTTGCTAGAAAAAATGTTAGTGAAGACATCCGCTACCGTTTAATATAGATTTTTTAAATAAGCAGGATATAAAATCTTTTAAAGTCAAAAAGTTTTCTATCTTTGCAAACTCAAAAAATATGTTTTTTCCATAAGTATGGCAAAAAAGAAAGAAACTCCGGCAGCCGTAAGTGGCGAATTATCAGTAGAAGAAAAACTTCGTGCATTGTTCGATTTACAACAAATCGACTCTAAAATTGACCGTATTCGCACCATACGTGGAGAATTACCTTTAGAAGTTGAAGATTTAGAAGACGAGATTAGTGGTTTACAAACTCGTTTAGAAAAACTTAAATCTGAAGTTAAATCTTTCGAAGAGGAAATCTCTAAACGCAAACAACAAATTAAAGATTCACAAGGTCTGATTAAGAAATATGAGGGACAACAAGCGAATGTTCGTAACAATCGTGAGTTCGACTCTCTTTCTAAAGAAATTGAATTCCAAACTTTAGAAATTCAACTTTCTGAAAAGAAAATTAAAGAAACTACTTACAAAATTGAAGACAAGAAAAAAGTAATAGCTGATGTTACTAAAAAGTTAGAAGATCGTAAGTTAGATTTAGACCATAAAAAAGCTGAGCTAAACGATATTATTTCTGAAACTCAAAAAGAAGAAGAAACTTTATTAGCTCTTAGCGCCGAATATGCAAAACCTATTGAAGAGCGTTTATTAGTTGCTTATAATCGTATCCGCAAAGGTGCTGCAAATGGTTTAGCTGTTGTTTCTATCGATCGTGATGCATGTGGTGGATGTTATTCTAAAATTCCATCTCAACGTCAGTTAGATATTGCACAACACAAAAAAATCATCGTTTGTGAACACTGTGGCCGCGTTTTAGTGGATGTGGTTTTAGCAAGCGAAGAAGAAGACAAAATCAAGCGTATCGTGAACGCTTAATATATCTTTTAAAATAAGAAAACCGGCCTAATGCCGGTTTTTTTTATATCTATACTTTTCTTAATCTATATATAGTACCATACCTTTTAAATACTCCCCTTCTGGATGGAAAATAGATGCTGGATGGTCGGGACTTTGTTCTAAACGGTGAACAATACGTATGGAGCGCCCAGCCTCTATAGCTGCCGAATAGATAGTCTTGGTAAACAAAGCATAATCTACCACCTGCGAACAACTAAAGGTAAATAAATAACCTCCAGGTTTTATCGCTTTCATAGCCGCTACATTTATACGCTTATAGGCTTGAATTGCATTATGAC
The DNA here is from genome assembly GCA_036562365.1 of Bacteroidia bacterium. Classification (GTDB taxonomy): domain Bacteria; phylum Bacteroidota; class Bacteroidia; order CAIKAF01; family CAIKAF01; genus JACVCJ01. The sequence goes on from DATCKI010000042.1 coordinate 9,910, forward strand.
GCGCTTTTAATGATTTAGCAAACGCCGGCGGATCTAAAACAATAACGTCGAAATCGTTACCTACACTACGCATATACTGCACTGCATCGGCTAAAACCGATTCATGTTTCGATTTATCAAAATCGTTTAGTTCTAAATTTCGCTCTAATAATTTTAAGGCAAAGTCGGAACTATCAACTGATACCACATGTTTTGCACCACCTTTTAAAGCAGCAAAGCTAAATCCACCAGTATAACAGAACGTGTTTAAAACCTTTTTATCTTTTACATATTTACGAAGTAAAAGTCGGTTTAAGCGTTGATCTAAGAAGAAGCCCGTTTTTTGTCCTTGCAAAAAATCTATTTCATACTTAACTCCATATTCTTGAATAATATCAACTAAGTTTCCTTCGTTTTTATTCTTCGTATTTCTATGTACAATTTGTTTAAGGGAATTACCTAAAACTACCTTAAGGGCATTATCAATTTCAGATTGGAATTGTTCTATGCCTTCGTTATGAAATTGCACAACTACAATACCATTGTAATAATCAACAACTAGCCCTGGTATACCATCCCCTTCTCCATGAATTAGGCGAAAGCAATCAGAGTCGGTTTCCGAAGTAAATCCAAGTGCTTTACGATAGTTTAAAGCATTCGCTATGCTATTTTCCCACCAAGTAGAATTAGGTTTAATATCTTCCCAAGAGAGAACTCTAACTGCAATTGAAGCATTACCCCAGTATCCCCAAGCAATAAATTGCCCATTATTCGATTCTACTCTAACCAAAGTTCCTTCTTTAAGGTTAGGTCTTTGCGCTAAGGCTCCACTAAAAATCCAAGGGTGTTTTCGTGAACTGGAATCTTCTTTTCCAGATTTTAATTTAATGTTCGTGTTCATTGAGAGCAAAGATATAACTAGGGGGTAACAATAACAAAAGGTAATAAAAACAAGAGGCTGCCTATATAGACAGCCTCTTGAATTAATAATAAAATTTACTTATCGATAAGAAGTAATTATTTAATAATTACTTTCTGACCGAAGTTATGATTAGCATTGCTAACATTTAAGTAATAAACACCAGAAGCTAAGTTAGAAACTGGGATAACTACTTGGTTAACATTGTTAGAAACGATATTAGTTGAATAAACAACTTTCGCATCCATAGAGTAAAGTTTAACTTCTAAGTTTTGACCTTGCTCCATAGAGAATACTAGGTTTAATACCTCATTAGCTGGAACTGGGAATACCTCAAAGTTATAGTTATTAGCTGTGTTGTCTAAACCTAAACAATCTGTTACTTCAATATTTTCAGTTGCAGTAGCAGAACAACCATTCGCATCAGTATAGTTATAGCTAATAGCAAAAGTACCTATACCAGCAGTTGCAGGATTGAAGTTATCGTTATTAACAGCAGTACCAGAGTAAGAACCACCTGCAGGTAAACCACCAGTTAAAGCAAATTCTGGAGTATATTCACATACATTAGAGAATGCATCTAATGTAACAGTTGGATTTGGATTAACATTAATAGTAATTTGAGCTGTACTAGAGCAGTTATTCGCATCAGTACCAGTTACAGTATAAGTTGTAGTAGCACTAGGAGTTGCAACAACAGTAGAACCAGAAGTAGAAGATAAATCGGCAGCTGGAGACCAAGTATAAGTATCAGCTCCACTTGCAGTTAAAGTAGCATTTGCATTAACACAGAAGTTATCTTCATCTGCAGTAACAGTAACAGCAGGTCCATCAAGCACATTAATTGAGAACATAAAGAATGTACCATTACAAGCACCAACTGAAGCAATCGTATTAGTAATTGTATATAAACCAGCTACAGAGTTTGCAAAATTAATTTCACCAGTTGCTGGATTAATATCTAAACCTGCAGGAGAAACAGAGAATGTACCTATAGTGGCATTTGGTCCCATAACAGGTAATTCATTAGCACTACTAATACAATAATCAGGATTAGCATAAGTAAATGTTGCTGTAGGGTTATTATTGACAGTAACAGCTAAAGAAGTACTTGAGCTTGAACCACAAGGACTATTAGCAACAACAGAAATAGTTCCACCAACAGCACCCGTTGTAACAGTAATTGAGTTGGTAGTAGAAGTTCCAGACCAACCACTTGGTAAAGTCCAAGTATAATCAACAGCTCCAGCTACAGCAGGTACAGAATAGGTTTCTGTTACCCCTTCACATACAGTTGCATTACCTGAAATTGCAGTAGGAGCACTTGGAGCATCATAAACAGTAATCATAGTATCTTTTACATCCATACATAAACGAGAAAAACCTGTGAATGTATAAAGTTCTACTAAGTGATTTCCTGCTGTAGTATAGGTTTTTGTCGCAGTGTTTGAAGCAACACCTGTTTGGAAGTTATTATCTAAATTAAATACATAAAGAGAGTCAATACCAACTGAGAACCAGTAATCTACAAACGCATCAATATTGTAATATTTGCTTGTTAATAAATCAGATGGTTGAGAATTAGCGGTGAATGTAATAGGTGTATTTAAACAGATGGGTGTTGGGTTTATAGTAAAGCTTGAATTAAGAGGATAACTTACTATAGGAGACATCATAAAGTCAAAAAACAACATTTCTCCGTAGTAAAGATCAGTATAAGACGGTACAAAATCATACCCATAACCATCATCATAAATTAACGACTCACCCTCATAAAGGTTATAAGGATCATCCACATCTGAAGTAAAGATTGTTAACTTACTTCCAGAATTTGTAGTTCTTAATACAATTCCGTATAATCCAGTAACATTCGCTGGAGTATTAAAGTTAACTATTCTATACTTATATGCTGTATCTGCAATAGCCGTTGAAATAGTTGCAGTAGCGTAAGTACTCGTTGGCTGAAAATTAGCATCTAATGCAACTACACTTGCTTCAATAGTTGTTGCACCACCTATAGTTTTTCCTCTTCCAAAAAACTCAATACCTATAACAGCATGAGTAGATGCGCCAGCATCAAATACTTGCATAGCACGTTCATTCCATTGGCTATCCATATTAACTCTATAAGCCACACCGTCTGCTAAACCAAATTCTTTTAATTCAGAATATCTCAACGTGTCCACGCAATTCATAGTTTTAAGCTGATTCTCAGTTTTCACTTGTTTTTGAAAACCTTTAAAATCTTGAGTACTCGCTTGAGTAGCAGCACCTCTTAAGTTAGCCTGAGCGTAAGTTAAACTTACACTTGCAAAACTTAAAATGCCTAGTAATGCATAAAATTTTACTTTCATTGTTTAATATTATTTATTAATTATCACAAAAATACAACCTAAAAGCTAAAATCTATTATACATTCGACC
>DATCKI010000186.1:0-2565 GCA_036562365.1 Bacteroidia bacterium
TCGCCTTTAGGTTTACGAATGAAAACGAAGTAAAAACCAACAAATCCAGCTATAGCCAGAATAATTACTGCGGGGTAGAACCAAGTATTTTGGCTAAAAGTATTAAGCGGTTGGAATATAGTTTGATTAGCATAAGCGAAGATTCTCTCGAACTCGAGTATAAAGGTAAGTGCAAAAGCAAGAAGCAAGAACACCATATCGATTATACGTTCGAGCACAACCGTTCCAATAGAGGTTTGCATAGGCACACCATCGTAGCTTTTTGCGATACCGCAGCGAGCCACTTCGCCACTACGTGGTATAGCAAGATTGAATAGGTAGCCAACTAAAATAGCACCGAGGGCATTAGGCAAGGAAACTCTATAACCTAAAGGTTGTAAGAGTTGATTCCAACGTAAAGCTCTGAGCAAATGGCTCAAGAAACCAATCACAATAGCCAACAGGACCCAAGAGTATTTAGCTTGAGTGAAGTGAAGTTTAAGTGCGTCGAATGGAATAGATCTAAGGCTTAACCAAGCCAAAAGGAGACCTAAGCCTCCAAAGATTAGAATCTTTAGAAAATTTCCACGACGATTTTGAGACATTAAACTAGAGAATTCGTTTCAGTATCTGGGAATATAACAGAAGGTTTGAATTTGCGAGCTTCTTCTTCGGTCATGGTTGCATACGCAACAATAATCACATTGTCGCCAATTGACACTTTATGAGCTGCAGGACCATTTAAACAAATAACACCTGAGCCTCTTTCACCTTTTATTACATAAGTAATAAAACGTTCTCCGTTGCTATAATTGAATATATGAACTTGCTCACCTTCAATAAGGTTTGCAGCATCAATTAAATTTTCATCAATCGTAACAGAGCCAATATAATCAAGATCGGCTTCTGTAACTTTCACACGGTGAATTTTCGATTTAAGAACTGTAACTAACATATTGGGTGCAAAGTTATGCATTAATTTAAACTCAATAAAAAAACGTGACGTTTTTATTCTAATAAATCAAAAAAGGTGGTAAAATTAAGGTTTAGTCGATCATCATAGGATAACGAACTAAAATCTCGTCAAAGGTATTGTATAACTCTAAAGAGTTATCTGTTGTAACTAATTTAGTTCTAAACTGTTTAAAATCTGGAATTCCTTTAAAATAGGTTGCATAATGCATTCTAGTTTCCATAATTCCAGTTCTTTCTCCTTTCCACTTCATAGCCATTTCGACATGACGTTTAGCAACTTCAACTCTTTCGAGTATAGTTGGTGGAGGAAGGATTTCGCCAGTTTTAATATAATGCTTCACTTCTTTAAAAAACCAAGGAGCACCTATACTAGCACGGCCAATCATAATACCATCAACCCCATACCTATTTTTATACTCAACAGCTTTTTGAGGCGAATCTATATCTCCATTTCCAAAGATAGGAATATGAATTCTTGGGTTATTTTTAACTTTAGCGATTAGCGACCAATCCGCTTCACCTTTATAAAGTTGAGCTCTGGTTCTTCCGTGTATAGTTAAAGCTTTAATTCCAACATCTTGAAGTCGTTCAGCAACTTCTTCAATATTTTTAGAATCTTCATCCCAACCCAATCTGGTTTTAACAGTAACTGGTAAACGAGTGCTATCTACTACAGCTTTTGTAAGCCTAACCATTAGATCTACATCTTTCAAAACACCTGCACCAGCACCTTTACAAACTACTTTTTTTACGGGGCATCCAAAGTTAATATCAACTAAGTCTGGATTCACTGTTTCAACGATTCTAGCACTTTCGGCCATAGCTTCTTCGTCGCCACCAAAAATTTGAATTCCAATTGGTCTTTCCATTTCATGGAAATCGAGTTTCATTCTGCTTTTCATGGCATCTCTGATTAACCCTTCGCTACTGATAAACTCAGAGTACATAAGGTCGGCCCCATATTCTTTACAAAGAACACGGAAAGGCGGATCGCTTACGTCCTCCATAGGTGCTAATAATAAGGGAAAATCAGGAAGTTGTATATGGCCTATACTGGGCATAAATTATGAAGTAGTAATGTAAATTATTTGCAAAGGTAATAAATACTTACGAGGGAAATAGCATAAAAAAACCCGACCAAATTTTTGATCGGGCTAACTTAAACGAAATAACAACTAGTCTTTTACGACTTTTTGGATATGAGAACCTTTTTCAGTAGTTAAGCGAACTAAATAAAGTCCTTTGCTTAAGTGAGAAACCGAAATTTGGTCGAAAGACTGGTCATAAGTAGAAATAACTTGACCAGACAGACTTAAAATTTCAACTTTCTCTATACTTGCATTTAGAGCTACCACGCTAATAAACTCGCTACTTGGGTTTGGATAAACTCTAACTATAGCATTATCGAATTCTTCATTTGATGCAGAAAGAACAGCTTCGCAAGGTGCAGAAAATTCGCATCCACTATCGAATACTGTTACCGAGAATAATCCATTATTAGGACTTGTATAAGTTGGTCCATTAGCACCATTAATTGGAGCATTACCATTTAAACAGTCGTACCATTGATAAAGCGCAGTAGGATTACCATTATAGTTTGCTGTTAAGGTC
>DATCKI010000046.1:0-11119 GCA_036562365.1 Bacteroidia bacterium
GCAGAGCATCATTAATAAATTAGGATGTACTAACAATTTAAAATAAAAGAAAATGAGCATCGCAGAAATTATGATGGGTCTTGAGAACCAAGGTTTAGCTGCTATCGGAGCAGGTATCGCTGTAATCGGAGCAGGATTAGGAATTGGTAACATTGGTAAAAGTGCCATGGAATCAATTGCACGTCAACCAGAAGCAGGTGGAGATATCCGTTCAAACATGATCGTTGCTGCTGCACTTGTTGAGGGTGCTGCATTCTTCGGTATCATCGTTTGTTTATTAGTAGCTTTAGGTTAATCAATAACCCAAAACGAATTTCCCTGTCGCCATAAGTGGTTGACTTAGCCGACAGGGTTTTTTAAAAGAAAATTACTTAAAATAAGATATAATGGGTCTAATACTTCCCGGTTTAGGATTAATTTTTTGGATGTCGTTAGCATTCTTAGTAGTATTTGTATTACTAAAGAAATTTGCTTGGGGTCCAATTTTAAGCTCATTAAAAGAGCGTGAAACTAAGATTGACGATGCTTTAAAAGCTGCTGAATTAGCTGAGTCTAGAATGAAAGACATTCAAGCTCAAAACGAGAATCTTTTAGCAGAAGCTGCGAAAGAGCGTGAAGTAATGTTAAGAACTGCACGTGAGGCTTCTGAGAAAATGATTAACGAGGCTAAGGAGAAAGCAAATGCTGAAGCTGCGAAGATCGTTGAGGAAGGTCGCATGACTATTCATAATGAAAAGATGAAAGCGCTTACTGAAATTAAAAATGAGGTAGGTCAACTTTCATTAGAAATTGCAGAAAAAATTCTTCGAGAGCGTCTATCGAACGAGGAGTTGCAAAAAGAGAGTATTAAAAAATTGTTGAACGAGGCTAGTTTTAATTAAGAATGAGCGCATATTCTAAAGTTTCTACCCGTTATGCAAATGCTTTGTATTCACTAGCTGTGGAGCAAGGTGTTTCTGATGTGGTATTGAAGGAGATGGAAGTGTTTGCTCAGACTTATGTAATGGTGCCAGACTTTAGAGCTATGCTTAAGAGTCCAGTTATTCGTTACGACAAAAAAGTTTCAGCTATACATGCCGTTTTCCCTAATCTTTCTGCTTTAACAAAAGGCTTTATTGAAAAATTAGCTAAAAGTCATCGCGAAGGTCATTTAGGTGATATTGCACGTTCTTATGTTCATTTAAATAATGAAAAAAGAGGTGTGCTTGTTGCTGAGGTTGTTACAGCTGGACCATTAGATGCCGAGTTACGAGCTAAAATTGAGCAAATAATTCGCACTTCTCCAGATTTTGCAAAAGCAACACAAATAGTGTTTGCTGAGAAAGTAGATCCAGAGATGATTGGTGGTTTTAAATTAACCGTAGGAGACAAACAAATCAATTCTAGCTTTGCCGATGGAATTGTTAAATTAAAAAGGGCATTTAACGAAAACTTATACATTAAAGAATTCTAATATCTCGCTATATGGCAGAAATTAAACCAGCGGAAGTATCCGCAATATTAAGAGAGCAACTTTCTGGTTTCAAAACCGGAGCTCAACTAGAAGAGGTAGGAACCGTGCTTCAAGTGGGAGACGGTATTGCCCGTATTTATGGGTTGAACAGTGTTCAAGCTGGAGAATTGATCGAATTCCAAAACGGAGTACGTGCTATTGTACTTAACTTGGAAGAAGATAACGTAGGTGCTGTATTATTAGGTCCTTCTGGAGATATCCGCGAAGGTCAATCAGTAAAACGTCTTGGTGAGATTGCTTCTATTCCTGTTTCTGAAGGAATGTTAGGCCGTGTAGTTGATACTTTAGGTAACCCAATTGATGGTAAAGGTCCTATCACTGGTGAAACTGTATTAATGCCATTAGAGCGTAAAGCTCCAGGTGTTATTTACCGTCAACCAGTTAACGAACCTCTACAAACTGGTATCAAAGCTATCGATGCTATGATTCCAATCGGACGTGGTCAACGTGAGTTAATTATTGGTGACCGTCAAATTGGTAAAACTGCTATCGCAATTGATACTATTATCAATCAAAAAGAATTCTACGATGCTGGTCAACCAGTATTCTGTATATATGTAGCAATTGGACAAAAAGGTTCTACGGTAGCTTCTATCGCTAAAACTTTAGAAGATGCAGGTGCTTTAGCTTATACTGTTATCGTATCGGCTTCTGCTTCTGATCCTGCTCCAATGCAATTCTACGCTCCATTAGCTGGTTGTGCTATTGGTGAGTACTTCCGCGACACTGGTCGTCCGGCTTTAATTGTTTATGATGATTTATCTAAACAAGCTGTAGCATACCGTGAGGTATCTCTACTTCTTCGCCGCCCACCAGGACGTGAAGCTTACCCTGGAGACGTATTCTTCTTACATAGCCGTTTATTAGAGCGTGCTGCAAAAATAATTAACGATGACGCAATTGCTGCTGAGATGAATGACCTTCCTCCTTCTTTAAAAGGAAAAGTAAAAGGTGGCGGTTCATTAACAGCGTTACCAATTATCGAAACTCAAGCTGGTGACGTATCTGCATACATCCCAACTAACGTAATTTCGATTACTGATGGTCAGATTTTCTTAGAATCAAACTTATTTAACTCTGGTGTTCGTCCAGCTATTAACGTTGGTATCTCTGTATCACGTGTAGGTGGTAACGCTCAGATTAAATCGATGAAGAAAGTATCGGGTACATTAAAGCTTGACCAAGCACAGTACCGTGAGCTAGAAGCTTTCGCTAAATTTGGATCTGACTTAGATGCAGCTACTAAATTAGTACTTGATAAGGGTGCACGTAACGTGGAAATCCTTAAACAAGCTCAATTTAGCCCAATGACTGTTGAGAAACAAATTGCTATTATTTACGCAGGAACTAAAAACTTATTGAAAGATGTTCCAGTAGATAAAGTAAAAGATTTCCAAGACGATTATTTAAACGTATTGGATGCTCAATATCGTGGAACTTTAGATGCTTTAAAAGCTGGTAAATTCGATGATGAAATTACAGCAGTTTTAGAAAAAGTAGCTAAAGAAGTATCTGCAAAATTCGCTTAATTTAAAATTAAAGATATTCCGGCCGTAAAAAAAGGCGGCCGGATTTTAATACAATAGTATGGCTAGCTTAAAAGAAGTACGTAACAGAATTAGTTCAGTAACCTCTACACGTCAGATTACTTCGGCGATGAAGTTGGTTTCTGCTGCTAAATTGAAAAGAGCCCAAGATAACATTGTTAAAATGCGTCCTTATGCTAATAAACTTAAGGAGATTTTAAACAATTTAAGTGGTTCTGTTTCGGCTGATACTGAAAGTCCATACACCGAAGTGAGAGACGTTAAACGTGTTCTTTTAGTAGTTGTATCGGCTAATAAAGGTCTTTGTGGTGCCTTTAATGCTAACGTTGCAAAACGTGCTAATGCATTTTTAGATGCACATCAAGACTTGGTTGCTTCTGGCAATCTTGAAATGATTTGTATTGGTAGAAATGTTGGAAATATCTTCGCTAAAAAGAATGTAAAAATTCGTGCTCGTTTCGACGAAGTAGTTGATAAACCTACATTCGCTAATGCTAATGGTATTGCTGAACTTATCATGGGCCTGTATGCAGAAAAAGTATTCGATAAGGTAGTAATTATTTACAACGAGTTCCGCTCGGCTGCTAGTATTACTACTGTTGAAGAAACTTTCTTGCCTCTTACCCCTGCTGAAGTTTCAGCTGATAAAAATACTTCTAATACAGAGTATATTTATCAACCAAGTAAAGAAGAAATTATATACAACTTAATTCCTGCGTCTTTAAAAACTCAGTTCTTTAAGGTAATTTTAGATTCTCAAGCTGCAGAACATGGTGCGCGTATGACTGCTATGCATAAAGCTACTGATAATGCTGGTGCATTACTTAGAGATCTGAAACTGAGCTATAATAAGGCTCGTCAGGCTGCAATTACTAACGAAATCTTAGAAATTGTTGGTGGTGCAGAAGCATTAAAAGGGTAAAAAAAATTTTGAGATTAGTTTTTCTTTATTATTTTTGCACCCGCAATTGCCCGATCGTCTAATGGCAGGACTTCAGATTTTGGTTCTGACTGTGTTGGTTCGAATCCAGCTCGGGCAACGAAAAAAGCCTCAGGTTTATCTGAGGCTTTTTTTATTTATATACGTTTTTATTAGTTGAAATGCGTATCTATAAAGTTTATTACTTTTAGTAAATAATCAGCACTTGTTGCTTGACTCCAATTGCCATGTCCCTCGCCAGGATATAAAGTGGAATAATGTACTACTCCATGATTTGTTAATGCGGATTCTAGGGTGTCTAATTGACTTGTTGGAACTAAGATATCACTATCTCCATAAAATGATATGGTAATTGGTGCTGATGGGCTAAGCCAAGAAACTGGACTTGCATCGTAATATAATTGTGGATGCGTACTAAAAGAATGAGGCCCTACAACATCGTACATAGAGGTATTACTGGTGTAATATGGATCGGCAAGATATGATGGTCCTACGGTATTTATAACAGCTTTTACGTAATTATTTGCATTGTATCTATATCCGTATAACATGGCTAAATGCCCACCAGCTGAATTGCCAAATAAACAATATTGTTTACTGATATTGAATTTGTCGGAACTAGCGTGTTTTAATGCCGATTCTATATCTTGAATTTGTTTAGGTATAGCTGGACTATTCCAACTTGCTAAACGGTAATTAATATTTACGATAGCATGGTTGGGATAATATTGTTTTAAAGCATCGAATACGTAGTTGAAATGCTCTTTATCGCCAGCATTCCATCCACCGCCGTGAATTAGTACAAATACTTTAGTGGTATTGGGATTTCTATTAGCGGGTAAATACATATCCATTTTTTGGTCGGTATGCGAGCCGTAAGGGACATCGGTAAGGACATAAGGCTTATCGATATCGTAGCTTATATTAGGTGGGTCGAATGGTCCATCATCTGGATCATCTTTTTTGCAAGATGAAATAGAAGTAAGTACTAAGACTAGGAGAAAGATTGAGCTAAGAGATTTAAAGTTTTTCATGAGTGTATTTAGAATAAATGTATTTGATATATAACGGAAACAGGATGTAAATGTTATAAAAAAAAGCGAAGAATAGAAGTACTTAGCTACTTAAAAGCGTGCCTGATACCCGAACGGTGCTAGTTTGCGTATGCAAACGTACATCCGGAGTGGTAGCAGGGCTGCCAGAAGAGTAGAGCTGGCGGCTTGCCCACGCCCTAATAATTGACAAAAATGCTGTATTGATATGTCAGTATGTCAGAAATTAAAGTATAAATATGACAAATTGCATAGAAAAATGGCATAATAAGGTAACGGCACAATGTTTGAAAGAGGGTAAATAAAATTTAAAAAACAAAAAACTATAGATATGGGAAAGATTATAGGTATAGACTTAGGAACAACCAACTCATGTGTGGCTGTTATGGAAGGAAGTCAACCTCGCGTTATTGAAAATAACGAAGGGGATCGTACTACGCCATCGATGGTTGCATTTATAGATAATGGTGAAAGAAAAATTGGTAAGCCAGCTAAACGTCAGGCTGTGACAAATCCAACAAAAACAATATATTCAATAAAACGTTTCATGGGTTCTTCTTTTGGAGAAGTAGCAAATGAGGTTGGAAACGTTCCTTACAAAGTGGTTAAAGGAGATAACAATACTCCACGTGTACAAATCGACGATAGAACTTATACTCCGCAAGAGATTTCGGCAATGATTCTTCAGAAAATGAAGCAAACTGCTGAAGATTTCTTAGGAGAAAGTGTAAATGAAGCGGTGATTACCGTACCTGCATATTTCAACGATGCGCAACGTCAGGCTACTAAAGAAGCTGGTGAAATTGCAGGTTTAAAAGTTTTACGTATCATAAACGAGCCTACTGCAGCTGCTTTAGCTTATGGTTTAGATAAGCAACATAAAGAAAGCAAGATTGTAGTATTCGACTGTGGTGGTGGTACACACGACGTATCTGTACTAGAATTAGGAGATGGAGTATTTGAAGTAAAATCTACCGATGGTGATACACACTTAGGTGGTGACGACTTTGATCAAAAAATTATAGATTGGTTAGCAGATGAATTTAAATCTTCTGACAGCGTTGATTTACGTAAAGACCCTATGGCTTTACAACGTTTGAAAGAAGCGGCTGAAAAAGCAAAAATAGAGTTATCGAACAGTTTACAAACTGAGATTAACTTACCATATATTACCGTAGTTGACAATGTGCCACGTCACTTAGTACGCACTTTAACTAGAGCTAAATTTGAGCAATTAGTTGCTGATTTAGTAGAGCGTACCATTGCTCCTTGTCGTTCTGCGCTTGAGAAAGCTGGATTAAAAGTTAGCGATATTGACGAAGTAATTTTAGTAGGTGGTTCTACTCGTATTCCTGCTATACAAGCTGCAGTTGAGAAATTCTTTGGAAAAGCTCCAAGTAAAGGCGTTAACCCAGATGAGGTAGTTGCTTTAGGTGCTGCTATTCAAGGAGGTGTATTAGGTGGTGAAGTTACAGATGTATTATTGTTAGACGTAACACCTCTATCTTTAGGTATTGAAACTTATGGTGGAGTATTTACATCGTTAATTGAAGCTAATACAACAATACCTACACGTAAGAGTGAGACCTTCTCGACTGCGAGTGATAACCAAACTTCGGTAGAGATTCACGTATTACAAGGGGAGCGTCCGATGGCTGCGCACAACCGCACAATTGGTAAGTTCCACTTAGATGGTATACCAGCAGCTCCACGTGGAGTTCCACAAATTGAAGTAACTTTTGATATCGACGCCAATGGTATCTTAAATGTTAGTGCAAAAGATAAAGCAACTGGTAAGGAGCAAAAAATCCGTATTGAGGCTAGCAGTGGTTTAAGTCAAGACGAAATTAACCGTATGAAAGCAGAAGCAGAAGCGAATGCAGAAGCGGATAGAAAAGAGCGTGAAACCATTGAAAAGCTTAACAAAGCAGATGCTATGGTGTTTGAGATTGAGAAACAATTGAAAGAAAACGGGGATAAAATTCCTGCTGATCAAAAACCTGGCATTGAAGAAGCATTAGCTGAAGTTAAGAGTGCACATGCTGCTAAGGATATTGAGAAATTAGATGCTGCAATGGAGCGTTTAAATACAGTATTCCAAGCTGCAGCAACTGCCATGTATCAAAATGCGGGTGCTCAAGAAGCAACTCCAAACAATAATGGCGGATCAACTAATAGCGATAATACAACGGATGTTGAATTCGAAGAAGTAAAAGGCTAAGGTTTTTTTCATACATAGATTTTGAAGGCTTCCAATTTAATAATTGGAGGCCTTTTTTATTTGTATTTATCCTTAGGGATATATTTGGGAAGAGGAGTTGTGTTAATAGAAGGCTGATAGATGGTTACTTTCATTCGATTGCGTTTGCAATTATATGTTACACCCACCCAATCGTTCATTTTAAGGCCTAAATAAGCCGCAGCAAAAGGCACACCACCTAAAGCTATAGGTGCAAGGTATGTTCGAGGCATGTTTTTGTTTAAAAGGGCATTTCCGGCACTTATACCTGGCATAACTAATCCACCAAAAGCTAATACTTTCTTAAGTCCTCTATTGCGTTTACGTGGGAATAAGGTAATACGATCAATTTGATTGAAGTAAGCGAAATATCTTGAATTGAAAACTAAACCACTATCTCTTACATCGGTAATTAATAGCGTTTGCATACCTTCTTGACCGTTCAGTTTGACTTTAATATAATCGCCAGAATTAAAGTAGAATCTTTTGCGCCCAGGTGGGTCGAAAGCCGCACTTAGTCTTTCTAAGTCTTGTGCCCAGCAATTTAGAGCAAAGAAAAGACAGAAAAAGGTGGAAGTATATGCACGACTAAACATACTATTTAAAGCTATCCATCCACTCTGTAAAGGTCATACGTTTTACAGGTAATTGGGTGTTCTGGAATTGAGCATTCAATTTTTCAGATTCAGAATGGAAGTTAGAATCGGCAATAGGCTCACCACTAAAATCGGTATCCATTTGCTGAATATCTTCTTTTATTTGTTCTTCTGTATTTTCTACAGTAAAGTTAGAGTCTGAGATAGGTTCACCGCTGAAATCGGTATCTAATTCTTGTTTAGCGAAGATGCTATCAACTTCGTTTTCGATTTGAGTTTTGATAATTTCTTCGTTTGCTTTTTCGAAGTCAGAATCAGAAATAGGCTCTCCTTTAAAGTCGGTATTTAAGTTTTGAATTTGCTCTTCGTATTCGAAATCAGGGGTTGAATTTGCAGCAGATTCGGTTTCGTTAGGGATTTCTTCGGTTTCGTGTTCTTCGAAGCTATCTGCGGAGTTAGCGGCGTCTTCTTTAGAGACAGTTTTCGCAAAATCGGCAGTTAGTTTAGGAAGTACAACTTCTTGGTATTCGTTAGGGTTATTTTTTCGGTTTTGGGCGATCTCGGCAAGGCGTTTGCGGATTTCGTCCATTTTATCTTCAGGATTTTTCTCTTTTTCGGGTTTAGGCTCAGGTTTAGGCTCAGCTTTAGGAGCTTCTTCTACTTTAATTTCTTTAACTGGTTCTTTTGCTTCAACAACAGGTTTAGGTTCTGGAGTTGTATCTATAGGCTCAGGAGCTATTTCTTGTTTTTTAGGTTCAACTTTAGCAATGTTCTCTGAAGTTGCGGTTGTTACCGATTGATTAGCTAAATCGGCAGCTTTTTTCTTTTTCTTTTTGCGACGAAAAGCAAGAATAATAAGAGTAATGATAGTAAGAATAAGCAATAAAATACAAGCAGCGATACCAATAAGTAGGTATTGTGCGTCTTTTTGAGGATCGCCAGTAATATTGATTTTAATAGGCAATTCGAAAGCAAAAGGAATATGTAAAAGAAGCTTAGTAGTCATTACGTCTGGATTATTGGGTAAAAATACAAAAGAGCATCAAAAAAGGGATGTTTTTTTGATGAATTGACAAATAAAACGCAAGAAGCGGAATAAAATTTTGGTGTAGCTGCAAGCAGTTGAGCAAAAAAAGATAGAGGGTGGGGATGGGTTAGAGTTTAACGACGGATGCTACACCACAGAACGTCTAGGATTTGGTCTCTCATTAGTTTATTGTAGACCAAATTGTGTTCTTTAATGGTTTTGATGATTTGATTAATTCCACCTTCAAAATTTTTAAGCATTAAATCTCGATTACCGTCTTTAAGGAGCATTTCGTTTTTAGGAGAGATTAATTGATTACGGAATGGTTCCCAAATTTCGGTTAAAGCTAATTTAGTTTGAGAAGTAATGAACTCGGAGCGGTAGAATTGTTCAAGGAAAATAATCTTATCCAGATTATTAATTCCATACTCTAGATAGTTAGACACCATTTTTTTGAAGAAAGGGAACAATGGTTCTTCGAGGTCGAGACCATCGTAGATGGCGTCAACCATTTCTTCCTTCGTATTAATGATGAGTTCGTTTACCAAGTCTTCCTTGTTTTCGAAGTACAGATAAACTGTACCAGTAGCTAATTTTGCGTCTTTCGCGAGTTCTTGCATGGTTAACCCTCCATAACCATTTTTGTTAACTCTTCGGAGCGCAGCTTGGTAAATAGCCACTTTTTTGTCTCCAATTTTCCCCCTTACCATGCTGAAAATTAGAAATAAAAAATGAAATTGCAAATAAAGTTATTAAAAAATGTGAATATTTTTTTATTTAAGTAACGAAAAGTTAACTACTTGTTTCCTAGTATGAAGTGGGCTTTATCTCAATATACATCTTAGATACAAGCTTTTTTATGGTAAATTAAATTTGGGGAATAGTTGAGAGTATTAAGTTGAATTATTATATGTAAAAAATGATTTTTTATTGGGTTAAGATATAAAAATGGGGACTTTAAAGTCCCCAAAATATTTATCCTAATAATACTTTAGCTAAAATTAGAAGTAACAATATAGCTCCCATTAAATATAAGCCACTCCATTTGTTACTTGGATTTACATTTTCTTCCATAGTAATACAATTTAAAATGCTACAATAAGTAATTACACCTTGCAAGAAGGTGTAAGCCGATTTTAAAAGACTATGGTTTAAATGCGGATGACCCTAAGGCGTAGAAAACGCTGGATTTTTGCGAAGATTAGGCCGTTTAAGCCTTTTATATAATCGCTTGTAGTAACAGAAGGTTCAGATTTAGATGGAGCGGTTGTATGATGAATTCCAAATAAATCTAATGTATGAGTTAAATTACTGTCTTTCTGGTTGTTATCTTTTATATTCCCTTGTTGAGCTGTTGAAGGGACATATAATGAAATTTTATCTTTATTTTGAGTACTGTCAACCGCTGGTTTTACAATACTATATTGAAAAACTTGAATACATAAAAACCACAGGAGCACTGCAAAAATGCCTAATATATGTTTCCCGTTATTTTTATTTATATTCTTCATTCTTTTGCAAATATAAGGTATTTTAACAAATAAAAAGGCCTCGAGTACTCGAGGCCTTAAATTATTGTTTTATGACTTTTAATGTTTTTTCCCCACCTGGGTATTTTATTCTCAAGAAATAAATTCCATTTTGTAATGTTGGGGTTTCGATTGGTAGGAATTGTAAACCACCCGTGAAATATTTGTTATAGCTAACTAATTTTTGTCCGCTTAAACTTAGGATATCTATTACAATATCGCCAGGATTGGCAAGGTATAGTTGTAAAGAAAGTCCATCGGTGAAAGGGTTTGGATATACACCTACTACTACAATTTCATCGGCTTCTTGTAATCCTGTACCAGGTTGCGGATTAGAAGTTGTGTCTTCTGGTTCTACAATAGGAGGAGCTACAAAAGGTCTTGGCCAAAGTGGAGCAGTTTGGTAATACATATCGTGACGCGGCATAGCCACGCTATTAGCTTTTCTTAAATGTCTTTCACCGGCATTTTCGTACCAAGATTCTCCATAATTATAATTAGAACTACTGTAATCAATGGTAGAAACAAAGAACCAATCTGATTGAACTCTTTGTTGGTTCACATCAAGAATTATAAATCCTTTTTTATCAAGGTTTACAAATTTAACATGTGGGTTTGCCAATTTTATGATGCTCATTCCTACTCCTATAGGGAAACCAGGTGAGGTAACACTGGT
>DATCKI010000048.1:0-6605 GCA_036562365.1 Bacteroidia bacterium
CTACTAAACCACCTACGGTAGTTACCATCGCCTCGTAGATACCGCCAGATAAAGCCTCAACAGTAATGGTACCCGAATTCAAACGAGCACTTTCGGCCATGTTATAAAGCGATTTAATCATACCTACCACAGTACCTAAGAAACCTAGCATAGGAGCGGCTCCCGAGATAGTTGCCAATAAAGCCATTTTAGCTTCCAGCTTAGAAACTTCAAGTTTAGCAACGTTTTCGATAGCTGCACTTATATCGTCGAGCGGACGACCAATACGCGAAATCCCTTTTTCAATCATTCTAGCTAAAGGAGTATTGGTAGTATTACACATAGCTTTAGCAGAATCAATTTTGCCATGTTTTATGTGGTCACGAATATTATTCATGAAGTTTTTGTCGATTTTACCAGCTCTACTTATTGCTAATAAACGCTCTACAAAGATATAAACCGCAATAACCGACATAATAGCAAGTGGAATCATTATAATACCACCCTGTACAGTTAAGTCCCAAACGCTTAAAGGTTTTGGGCCTGTTGCTGCTTGGTTGGCTAAAGTGTTTACTGCCGTTGAAGTAGAGTCTATGGCTCCGCCAAGATTCACCTGAAAAGGAAAATTCATAGTTTGATTTTTTGTGTGTTAACGATTTTTAGTGCACTCACATTGTAGTATTTCTGTTAAACAATGTGAATGTTGCTATTTCTTTACAAAACACTTAAATTTCTAGCAAGTTTTTAGAGCGAAGTATATAAAACTATAGACATAGCTTTGTTAATTACTAGGCAATATAATCAGGTCTAGGAAATCGTATTAAGTATTTGTATTTTCGTGAAAAATATAGGCTATGAAGATTTATACGAAAGGCGGAGATAAAGGAGAAACATCCTTGTTTGGAGGGGCTAGATTGCCAAAGAATCATATTAGAATTGAAGCCTATGGAACTTTAGATGAGTTGAATTCCTTTGTAGGTTTGTTGAAAGATACAATTCAGGATAAGGAAATAGTGAGTCAACTTAGTCATATACAAAGTTCACTTTTTACATTAGGTTCGCATTTAGCTGCAGAGCCAGGAAAGAAAAATTTATGGTTGCCAGATTTTAAAGCCGAAGAGGTAGAACAATTAGAAAAGTGGATAGATGCATTTGACGAAGAATTAGAGGCATTGAAAAGTTTTATATTGCCAGGTGGTGCGGTTCCGGTGTCGTATGCACATGTATGTAGAACGGTATGTAGAAGGGCGGAAAGGAGTTGTATAGGTTTGTTGAATGAAGAGGGCGAATTACCAGAAAATTGTTTAGCGTATTTGAATAGGTTATCAGACTATTTTTTCACATTGGCGAGGAAGTTATCGAAAGAACTAAAAGTGAAAGAATGGCCGTGGGAACCAAGAAAATAAAGAAAAAGCGCTCAATTTTATTAACAAGGTATGGAAGTTTGGCGAAAAAAATTATTTTTGCCGAAAATAATAGATTAGTTTTTAAACTAAAAAGTCAGATTTGACGTATTAATATTAAAAGTAATAACATTTAAAACCCCGATTAATATGTACTGGACATTAGAATTGGCTTCTTATTTAGAAGATGCACCTTGGCCGGCAACAAAAGACGAGTTAATCGATTTCGCTATGCGTTCAGGCGCTCCATTAGAGGTTATTGAAAACCTTCAAGAAATGGAAGACGAAGGAGAAGTTTATGAAAGTATTGAAGATATCTGGCCGGATTATCCGACTAAAGAAGATTTCTTATTTAACGAAGATGAATACTGACAAAAAGGCGGTCTTCCGTTAAATTACTGACAAAGATAACTGTAAAGCATGCCCATTAGGCGCTTTCTAGTTATCTTTGTCGCATTTTAAGACTTTGGATTAGTAATTGTAATTCAATTTCTACACTTAAATATTTTCAAATAAAAGATCATGGGAATTTTATCCGGTATATTAAAATTGTTTGGAAGCTCTG
Organism: Bacteroidia bacterium; assembly: GCA_036562365.1. Taxonomy (GTDB): domain Bacteria; phylum Bacteroidota; class Bacteroidia; order CAIKAF01; family CAIKAF01; genus JACVCJ01. Next base: position 1,948 of record DATCKI010000048.1, read on the forward strand.
ATGCTGGCGCGAATGTTAAAGAGTTTCAACCGATTGTAGAAAAAGTTAATAAGATTTATGCTACACTTAGTTCTTTAAGTAATGATGAATTAAGAGCTAAAACCACTGAATTTCAAAAACGCATTAGCGATAAAATATCAGCTGAAGAAAATAGAATAGCTGAACTTAAAGCGCAAATTGAAGCAAATGCTTACGATAAGCCGGATGAAAATGAAGTTTTATTTGAAGAAATAGCATCTCTTGAAAAAACTATTAAAAATAAAATTGAAGAAATTCTTCTAGAAATTTTACCTGAAGCTTTTGCTGTGGTAAAAGAAACTTCTAGACGTTTATCTGAAAATCCTGAATTAGAAATTACTCCTACTCAAATGGACCGCGATTTGGCGGCTAAAGGAGTTGATTTTGTCGAAATTCGTGGAGATAAAGCTTATTGGAAAAATACTTGGACAGCAGCTGGAAATACCGTTAAGTGGGACATGGTTCATTACGATGTTCAGTTAATTGGTGGTGCTGTATTACATAAAGGTAGAATCGCAGAGATGGCTACCGGTGAAGGTAAAACTTTAGTAGCTACTTTACCAGTTTACCTAAATGCACTTCCTAAACGTGGGGTGCACGTTGTAACCGTAAACGATTATCTTGCTCGACGCGATAGCGAATGGAATGGACCTTTATTCCAATTCCACGGCTTGTCGGTAGATTGTATCGATAAACACCAACCTAATAGCGAAGAACGTAAAAACGCATATTTAGCTGATATCACTTATGGTACGAATAACGAATTCGGTTTCGATTACCTAAGAGATAATATGGTGCGTAACCCAGAAGAATTAGTTCAACGTAAACATAATTTCGCAATCGTCGATGAGGTTGACTCAGTTTTAGTTGACGATGCAAGAACTCCGTTAATTATCTCTGGACCTACTCCTAAAGGTGATGTACACGAATTTGATGTGTTAAAACCTGTAGTAGAAAAATTATTTAGCCTTCAACGCCAATTCTTAACTAAGGAATTGTCGGAAGCTAAAGCTTTAATCGCTAAAGGTGACGAAAAATTAGGTGGAGAAAAATTATTTAGAGTACACCGTGGTTTGCCTAAAAATGGAGCTTTAATTAAGTTCTTAAGCGAAAGTGGTATGCGTACTTTGTTGCAAAAAACAGAGAACTACTACTTAGCAGATCAACAAAAAGAAATGCCAAACATCGATAAGGATTTGTTTTTCGTAATCGATGAGAAAAATAATAGTGTAGATCTTACAGAAAAAGGTGTAAACCTAATTTCTCAAGATGCTGATAATCCTAACTTCTTCATTATTCCAGATATCAATATGGAAATGCATAAGCTGGAATCAATGAATATTTCTAAAGAGGAATTGCTTGAGAAGAAAGAGGAATTATTACGCGATTATACCGTGAAAAGTGAGCGTATTCACTCTGTAAACCAATTATTAAAGGCTTATACCTTATTCGAGAAAGACGTAGATTACGTTATTATGGATGGTAAGGTTAAGATTGTAGATGAGCAAACTGGCCGTATATTAGATGGGCGCCGTTATAGCGATGGTTTACATCAAGCAATCGAAGCTAAAGAAAATGTAAAAGTTGAAGCTGCTACGCAGACTTATGCAACTATTACTCTTCAGAACTATTTCCGTATGTATAACAAATTAGCGGGTATGACCGGTACAGCCGAGACTGAAGCTAAGGAGTTATGGGATATTTATAAATTAGAAGTTACCGTTATTCCTACCAATCGTCCTATTCAACGTATTGATATGGAAGACTTAGTTTATAAAACTAAGCGTGAAAAATATAATGCGGTAATTGAAGAAATTGAGAAGTATGTTAAACAAGGCCGTCCGGTCTTAGTAGGTACAACTTCGGTTGAAATTTCTGAGTTGTTAAGCAGAATGCTTAAATTGAAAGGAATCAACCACCAAGTATTGAACGCGAAATTACACCAAAAAGAAGCTGAAATTGTTGCAGAAGCAGGTAAGCCTGGTACGGTAACTATAGCAACTAATATGGCTGGTCGTGGTACCGACATTAAATTAGGCCCTGGTGTTAAAGAAGCTGGTGGTCTAGCAATTATTGGTACTGAACGTCACGACTCTAGAAGGGTTGACCGCCAGTTACGTGGTCGTGCTGGTCGTCAGGGTGACCCAGGATCTTCTCAATTCTTTGTGAGTTTAGAAGACGATTTAATGCGTCTATTTGGATCTGAGAGAATAGCTAAACTTATGGACCGTATGGGCTATAAGGAAGGTGAAGTTCTTACCCATAGTATGATTACTAAATCCATCGAAAGAGCTCAGAAAAAAGTAGAAGAGAATAACTTTGGTATCCGTAAGCGCCTACTTGAGTACGATGATGTAATGAATCAACAACGTGAGGTAATTTATACTAAACGTAGAAATGCCCTATTCGGCGATAAAATCAGTATCGATATATATAATATGATGGCTGATGTTGCAGAAACTATCGTTGAAAATCATTATTCATCTAAAGATTATGATGGATTCGAGATGGATGTGATTCGTATCTTAGGAATTGCTAGTCCGGTAAGTGAAAAAGAATTTACTTCTAAAGCTTCATCAGAAATTGTAGATCGTTTACTTGCAGATATGCATACAGCTTATGCAAAAGGTATGGAACGCATCCGCGAAATGGCAATGCCAGTTGTAAACGATGTGTTTGTTAACCAAGGTAAACAATATCAAAATATAGTAATTCCAGTTACTGATGGAGTTCGTGGTTTCCAAACTGTTGTAAATCTTGAAAAAGCAATACAATCGGATGGTAAAGAACTTACTTTAAGTATAGAAAAAGGTATAACATTAGCTATTATAGATAATGTATGGAAAGAACACTTACGCGATATCGACGATTTAAAACAAAGTGTTCAGAATGCAGTATTCGAGCAAAAAGATCCATTATTAATCTATAAACTTGAAAGCTACAATGTATTCAAGGCTATGTTGTCTCGTTTAAATGAGGAGGTGGTTTCATTCTTAATGAAAGCGACTTTACCAGTTGAAAATGCACCTCAGCAAGTACAACAAGCTCCTGAACCTAAAAGAGAGGTGTTAAAGACTTCAAGAACAGAAGTAGGTTCTGATACAGAGCAAATGGCTGAAGCTGCAGCAAATTCTGCACCGCAAAAACAAGTGCAAACTCCAGTTAAAGCTGCTCCTAAAATTGGTAGAAATGATATGTGTCCTTGCGGAAGTGGTAAAAAATATAAAAACTGTCACGGACAATAATCATATTATCTAAATAATATAATGAAAGGGTAGAAATGTAATTTCTGCCCTTTTTTTGTTTTGTAATATTGATAATAAGTTTGAACGAGTATCTGAAAGTACTTTTTTTGCAAAATTATTTTGTTGATAATTAGTTGGTTATTATTTTTTAATTGTTAAAATTTTATTTTTTTATAAAATAATTTTGCACGATTTTAACTTTTTTGTAACTTAGAATTAAATATTCCGAATAAGGAATCAGAAAACTTGGGGGGGGGCTCTGATTTCTTATTTGGATATAATAAAGTGGTATTCAACTCTTCATTTTAATAAGTAATTACATTGGGTTTCTGCATCTAAGTCAAACTATTACATTGTAATAGTTTGATTTTTATTTAGTTATTAACAAATGAAACCTTTTTAAATTTCAATACAACTTTAGTTACTTTGGTTTAATGTGCTGTTTATCAGTTGGTTAATATTTGTACGGGATAAATACCCCCTAAGAATTAGGAATTTTCCTTATTGCGCTGTAAATATGTGTATTATATATTTGCGTCACTAAACCAACTAACAATGAAGTTAACCCCCCAACTAATTTCAAAATCCAATGTGGTAGTGCGCTTTGTTTTAAGTGCTCTTTTTTCAACTTTAATTAGTTTACATGTAACAGCACAGGGAGCTATCACTGTTGATACTACTCAAACTCCTCAAAGCTTAGCCAGTTTAATTACAGGTAATGGTGTTTCTATAAGTAACATCAATGTAAAATGTAAAACCACAAACTCTGGTAAAGGTTATGGTAAATTTACCTCAACGGTACCTTCATTACCTATATCAGAAGGGTTAATCATAACAACAGGTGAGCCTCGTAACGCTATTGGCCCTAATACTAGTGGGTCAACGAGTGCTTATTATGGTAATAATTCAGGCTCTGCAGTTGCTTCAGACTCTATTACTACTCTTATGTATCAGTTTTCTCAAAGAACGGTATATGAGTATTGTATGATTGAGTTTGATATTGTACCTCAGGGCGATTCAATCATATTTGATTATGTATTTGCAAGTGAGGAATATAATGAATGGGTAGGGTCTAATTACAATGATGTATTTGGATTCTTTATACAAGGACCTGGAATTGTTGGTAATGCTGGTTTAGGTAATAAGTTAAATCTTGCTCGTGTTAATCCTAATAATGGTACTACAGCTGTAGCTATTAATTCGGTAAATAACAGTAGTAATAATTCTTATTATGTGTCTAACTCTAATGCTTATAATGATGGAGTGAGCAATGCTAGTCACAATATTGGTTATGATGGATTTACTAAAAATTTATATGCTAAAACATCCGTTAAACCTTGTTCTACTTATCGCTTACAATTAATTATTGCAGACTGTGGAGATAGAATCTATGAT
>DATCKI010000049.1:0-7480 GCA_036562365.1 Bacteroidia bacterium
TCCAGATCAGAAAACTCGCAGAAAAAGAGTGGTTTTCTTTAGTAGGTTTCTTCCTGCGGCAATAGTTGTTTTAACTCCAATTATTAGTATCTTAAGGCCTCTTCAAATCTTACTAAAAAGAAAACAGTTAAAAAAAGAAGCAGAGTACTTACTAGATGTTAAATTTGAGCAAAATAGGTTCCATTCAAAGACAAACAGCATCTAATCGTACGCCTATTTTTTTACTTTTGTAATGTTTTGATTAAGGATAATTTTTAGGAACTTAACGTGAATTCGTGTGGCAAAAACTGTTTATATTAATAAAATCTCCAAATACCTTCCAGGTAAACCCATTTCAAACGAAGAAATGGAAGAGTATCTTGGGTATGTTTCTAATAAACCTTCCAGAAGTAAAGCTATTATTCTAAGAAATAATGGTATCAAACAACGCTATTACGCCATAGATAAAGAAGGAAATTTACTTGAAAACAATGCTCAATTAACCGCTAAAGCTATACTTCAATTAGGAATAAATCCTGAAAATATAAGCTATTTAGCATGTGGAACTACCTCTCCCGACCAATATTTACCAGCTCATGCCAATATGGTTCATGGTATTATTGGCGGAAATAATATGGAAGTATCTTCTCATTCGGGCTCTTGTTTAAGTGGCTTTCATGCCCTTAAAATGGCTTATTTAAATATTACTGCTGGCTTTCATTCATCTGCTGTTGCTACTGGTTCTGAATTATTTAGCAAGAATTTTAGACACGAATTCTTCGAAGAAGAAGCTGCAAAACTTATTGAACTTGAAAAACAACCTTATATAGCTTTCGAACAAGACTTTTTACGTTGGATGCTAAGTGATGGCGCTTCGGCATTATTGCTCGACGAAAAACCTAATGCTGATGGATTAAGTCTAAGAATAGATTGGATGGATGCTAAATCTTTTGCCCATGAACTTGAAACCTGTATGTACATTGCGGGTGAAAAAGTTGGAAAAGAACTAAAAAGCTATAAAGAATTTGCTCCGCATGAATGGCTCGAAAAATCTATGTTTGCTATTAAACAAGATACCCGACTTTTAGGTGAATATATTATCAAAAAAGGAGGAGAATATACAGCCGAAATTGCGAAGAAATACAATATAAATCCAAACGAAATAGATTGGCTATTACCTCATATTTCATCCATGTTTTTCTACGAAAAAATGCAGAAAATATATGAAGAAGTAGGATTCACAATTCCAACTGAAAAATGGTTTACTAACCTAACTACTGTCGGAAATTTAGGTTCTGCTGCTTTCATGTTTATCATGGAGGAATTATTTAATTCAGGTAAACTTAAAAAAGGACAAAAAATATTAGTAATGATTCCGGAAAGTGCAAGATTTGCATACGGATATATACATTTAACTGTAGTTTAAAATGGGCTTAATTGGTTCTGAAAATATTGAAAATTTCATCCCTCAAAAACATCCTTTTGTTTTAATGTCGGATATTGATGAGTGGAACGAAAAATATACCATAGGCTCTTTTACAATTCCTGCCGACCATATTCTTGTTGAAAATGGAAAACTAACGGAAGAAGGCCTTGTTGAACACATGGCTCAAACTGCCGCAGTTAGCTCTGGTTACACTGCACATAAAAATAATACACCCGTGCCAGTTGGCTTTATTGGCCAAATTAAAACTCTAAAAATCTATTCCCTTCCAACTGCCCTTTCTACTATTAAAACCAAAATGGAACATATTCATCAAGTAGGCCCTATCTCTGTTATTCAATGCACTTGTACTTATAACGACGAACTACTTGCTGAATGCGAAATGAAAATATTTGTTCAATAAATTTCAGACATTATGGAATATAAAAGATTAGGTAAATCGGGATTAAAAGTAAGTTCGCTTAGCCTTGGTTCTTGGCTAACTTTTGGCAACCAAATTTCCGACGATATTGCCAAAGAACTTATGTACACTGCGTACGATAAAGGTGTTAACTTCTTCGATAATGCAGAAGTGTACGCAAAAGGAAAGTCTGAAATTGTTATGGGTAAAATCTTAGCAGAATCAGGTTGGTCTAGAGATTCATATATAGTTTCGAGTAAGGTTTTTTGGGGTGGAGATAAACCTACTCAAAACGGATTAAATCGTAAACATATCTTCGAATCCTGTCACGCGGCACTTAAACGACTTCAAGTTGAATATCTAGACTTATTCTTCTGTCACCGTCCAGATGCAGAAACTCCTGTTGAAGAAACTGTTTTTGCAATGAACGACCTTATTCGTCAAGGTAAAATCTTCTATTGGGGAACCAGTGAATGGGACGCCCAACGAATTACCGAAGCGCATGCCGTAGCTAAAGCTAATAACCTTATTGGCCCAACTATGGAGCAACCTCAATATAATATGTTCAAACGCGACCGCGTTGAATTAGAATATCGCCATTTATATACTAATTTCGGGATGGGTACAACCATTTGGAGCCCACTTGCAGGTGGTATCTTAACCGGAAAATACAATAATGGAATGCCAGATTCGGTTCGTGCTGATCTTCCAGAAATGCAAAACTGGAAAGCTAAATTCGAAACTGAAGAAGGTAAAAGCATGATTGAAAAAGCTAAAGCTTTAGGCAAATTAGCAGATGAACTAGGAATTAGCTCTGCTGTGCTGGCTATTGCTTGGTGTGCTAAAAATCCAAATGTTAGTTCTGTAATTTTAGGTGCAAGTAAAACGCATCAATTACAAGAAACACTTACCGCTATCGATGCACTTCCATTGCTTACTCAAGACGTGTTAGATAAAATCGAATCTATACTTCAAAACAAACCTCAAACTCCAGTATTCGGATAATCATGAACCCTCTGAAAGACACCATCCTTCAAATTGCAGCTCGTAGTCCATTCTACCAAAAGCATCTGCAGCATTTAAATCTTTCAGAAATGGATTTCCCATCCGATTTACATAAATTACCATTTACAGAAAAGCTTGATATTTTTCACCACAACGAAGAATTTCTTGCTATCCCTAAGCACGAGGTTGTAGATTGGGTTACTACCTCTGGAACACTTGGGGATCCTGTTTGGTTTGCCTTAAGCAAAAAAGACCTTAAACGATTAGCCATTAACGAAGCTGGCACCTATAAATTAGCAGGCTTAGAGAAGGGCGATATAGTATTACTAACTACGACTATAGACCGGCGCTTCATGGCTGGTTTGGCCTATTATTTAGGGGCGGCAGAACATGGTATTTCCATCATACGTAATGGACCAGGCATCCCTCAAATGCAATGGGACAGCATTTTTCAAATGAAGCCTAGCGCTATAATTGCTGTACCTTCTTTTTTACTAAAATTAGCTGAGTTTGCCCGACAAAACGATATAGATTTAAATACCTGTTCGCTAAAAAAAGCAATTTGTATAGGTGAAAATATTCGCGACGAAAATCTGAAACCCAACGAATTAGCAAAACGTATACTAGAAGTTTGGCCCAATCTTAAATTGTTTGGTACTTATGCTAGTACCGAAATGAGCACCGCTTTCACCGAATGTGAGGCTGGACAAGGATTACACATGCAAGATGAACTTATACATTGCGAATTCCTTAACGAAAATAACGAAGCTGTTAAGCCTGGTGAATTGGGAGAATTGGTGATAACTAATTTAGGAGTAGATGCAATGCCTTTACTTAGGTTTAGAACGGGCGATTTAATGCGTCACTTTACCGAACCATGTAGTTGTGGAAGAAAAAGTTTGCGTATAGGTCCGGTGGAAGGTCGCAAACAACAAATGATAAAATACAGGGGTACAACACTGTATCCGCCAGCTCTTATGAATGTATTACACGAGAGTAAAGAGGTAGATAATTTTCAACTGCACTTATATACCAATTCTATAGGCAGCGACGAATTACATGTTTGGGTAAGTATAAAAGGGGAAGAGGAGATAGTGCTTAATGAATTAAAAAACAGGTTCAGAGCGAAGATTAGAGTATCACCACATATCATAGTTCAAAGTTTCGAAGAAATAGAGAAAAGCAAGTGGCCTGAAAAAACCCGCAAACCAATCTTATTCATAGACCACCGTTAAATAAAGGGACTCGGTAAAAATTGAGAATTTAATTAGCGAATATGGGTATGGGCATCAAAATTAATGTTACTTTTGTGCCCGGCTTATTGCTAAAATCTTATCTTCAAACGTATGCCGAGAGACACATCCATAAAACATGTTTTAATTATTGGTAGCGGGCCTATTATTATTGGTCAGGCTTGCGAATTCGACTATTCAGGCTCTCAAGCAGCCCGTGCCCTTCGTGAAGAAGGTATTGAGGTTTCGCTTATTAACTCGAATCCAGCAACCATCATGACCGACCCAGTTACTGCCGACCATGTTTACCTTCTTCCACTTGAACCAGAAAGCATCGTAAAAATCTTAAAAGAGCAAAAGATTGATGCCGTTCTGCCTACTATGGGAGGGCAAACAGCTTTAAATCTTGCTAAAACATGTATGGAAATGGGCATCTGGGATGACCATAATGTACGTGTAATCGGTGTAGATATGGCTGCAATTGAAACTACCGAAAACCGCGAAGCTTTCCGCCAATTAATGGAATCTATCGGTGTAGGTATGGCTCCTTCAGTCATTGCTACTTCTATGCTTGAAGGTAAAGAAATTGCCTCTCAAATCGGTTTCCCTCTCGTTATCCGCCCTTCTTATACACTTGGTGGATTAGGTGGTTCAATCGTACATAATAAAGAAGATTTCGAAGCACTTTTACAACGTGGATTACAGCTTTCTCCTATACACGAAGTTCTAATCGATAAAGCTGTTCTAGGTTGGAAAGAATATGAGCTCGAATTATTAAGAGACTCTAACGACAACGTTGTTATTATCTGTACTATCGAAAACTTCGACCCTATGGGCATACATACGGGAGATAGTATAACCGTTGCTCCAGCTATGACTTTGAGCGATACGGTATTCCAAGAAATGAGAAATATGGCCATCAAAATGATGCGCTCTATTGGTAATTTCGCAGGTGGTTGTAATGTTCAGTTCTCGGTAAATCCAGAAACAGAAGAAATCATCGCTATCGAAATTAATCCACGTGTTTCTCGCTCTTCAGCTCTTGCATCAAAAGCTACTGGTTATCCAATTGCAAAAATTGCTACTAAACTAGCACTTGGTTACCACTTAAACGAACTACAAAACCCTATCACGGGTACCTCTGCTTTATTTGAACCAACTTTAGACTATGTTATCGTAAAAATTCCTCGCTGGAACTTCGATAAATTCCAAGGTGCTAACAGAACTCTTGGATTCCAAATGAAGTCGGTTGGTGAGGTTATGGGTATAGGCCGCTCATTCCAAGAAGCTCTTCAAAAAGCTTGTCAATCTCTCGAAATTGGCAGAAATGGATTAGGTGCCGACGGAAAAGAGATCACAGATCAAGATACTATCCTTAAAAGTTTAGAACATGCTTCTTGGGATCGTTTATTCCATGTTTACGATGCTATCAAACTAGGACTTTCAATAAACACCATTCATAAAGTTAGTAAAATCGATAAATGGTTCCTTTACCAAATTGAGGAACTTATTGCGGTTGAAAATACTATCAAAGAATACACCATAGATACTATACCTTACGACTTACTTAAAATAGCTAAGGAAAAAGGATATGGCGACCGCCAAATTGCCCACTTACTTGGCTGTTTAGAAAGCGAAGTGTATAAAAAGCGCGAAGAATTAGGAATTAAACGTACTTATAAACTGGTAGACACTTGTGCTGCTGAGTTTGAAGCTTTAACACCTTACTATTATTCTTCTTTCGAATCTGAAAACGAAAGCATACGCTCTGATAAGAAAAAAGTACTTATTCTAGGTTCTGGGCCAAACCGTATTGGTCAGGGTATTGAATTCGACTATAGCTGTGTGCACGGTGTAATGGCTGCTAAAGAATGTGGTTACGAAACTATTATGGTTAACTGTAATCCAGAAACGGTTTCTACCGACTTTAGCACTGCCGATAAATTATACTTCGAACCTGTATTCTGGGAACATGTTTATGATATAATTCAACATGAAAAACCAGATGGTGTAATTGTACAATTGGGTGGACAAACAGCTTTAAAACTTGCTGAGAAAATGCATCGATACGGTATTCCACTTTTCGGAACAAGTTTCGAAAATATAGACCTTGCAGAAGACCGTGGACGTTTCTCTACTTTATTAAGCGAGTTAGATATCCCATATCCAAAATTCGGAACAGTTACCACTGCCGACGAAGCTATCGCTTTAGCTAAAGAATTAGGGTTCCCATTATTGGTTAGACCTAGTTATGTATTGGGTGGTTTAAAAATGAAAATAGTGCTGAATTTTGAAGAGTTAGAAACTCATGTTATAGAACTTTTCAAAGAATTCCCTGGGAACAGAGTACTTTTAGATCATTTCTTAGAAAAAACCATTGAGGCTGAAACCGACTCAATCTCGGATGGTGAAGATACCTTAATAATAGGTATGATGGAACATATAGAACCTGCAGGTATTCACTCAGGAGATAGTTATGCATTACTTCCGACCTTCGATTTATCAGAAAATGTATTGAATCAAATGCGTGATTATTCGCATAAAATTGCAAAAGCTTTAAATGTAAAAGGTCTGATTAATATCCAATTTGCGATTAAAGACGAAAAAGTTTATGTAATTGAAGCGAATCCAAGAGCATCGCGTACTATGCCTTTCATTGCAAAAGCATACAAACAGCCTTATATCAATTGGGCAACCAAAGTGATGTTAGGTGAGGCTAAAGTAAAAGACTTTAAGTATGACCCACAAATGAATGGTTATGCTATTAAAATACCTGTATTCTCGTACGACAAATTCCCTGAAGTAAAAAAGGAACTAGGTCCAGAAATGAGATCTACAGGAGAGGGAATTTACTTTATAGACGATTTAAAAGACAAATATTTTAGAGAAATATACGCACAACGTAATTTATATTTAAGTAAATAATGGGTAAAGCAATTGTCATATTATTAGTTGTACTTCTTATTTTAAGTTTCATACGAAAGTATATTAAACCAGTGGTTGACGCAGCAAATAACGTTAACGAAAATGCTAAAAGAAAAAAGACTACTATTACCTATGTACAAACACCAAAGAAGTCGAATAAACGCGACGATGATGATGCGGAGTACATAGAATACAAAGAGATTAAATAGAGAAAGGAGCCTTAGAGCTCCTTTTTTTATTGGGATAATTTAATGAGTTATAGCTTTACCAACAATACCATATGTGAGATCCTAGAATTGAAAAAGGCCACCCAATAAGCGTGCCAGATGGAGCCGCCCCCAAGAATCTTGGGGAGAGGAGTAAAGGCGACAGCTGGACCTTTGCTAACATGTGAAAATAGCCACTTTACCACGCCCTCTAAAACTATAAAAACAAATACACAAGAGCTACAATAACGGGATAGTTTAGCAACTCTGCATTAAATATTTTTAGTAT